>JAYVAZ010000112.1:0-4759 GCA_043750675.1 Pseudobdellovibrionaceae bacterium
TGCCGAACACGGATTACAAGGACAAACGCTAAAAACCGTAATTTATCAGGCCATTAATATTATCATTATCTTTGCGGCCCTAATTTATTTTATGAAGAAGCCACTTTCTGATTTTTTCAAAAACAAAAGACAGGCCTTCTTGCATGAGGCTGAAAAAGCATCGGTAGCCAAAAAGGCAGCCGAGGTAGAACAGGCCAATCTAAAAAGCAGACTATCTAAATTAGAAAACACCGCCGCCGAAAGCGCTTCTCGCGCGCGAGCTGAGGCAGCGGACATGAAAAATGCCATCATCAAAGAAGCCCAAGTCCTTTCAGAGAAAATTAAAAACGAAGCTTCTGGTGCGGCAAAATTAGAAATTGAAAAAGCAAAAAACCAGTTAAAAGAACAAATGATCAAGGAAGCGATGGAGTTATCGCGTTCCCAGTTGGCACAAAAAGTTAGCCGCGAAGATCATTTGCGCCTACAGGGCGAGTTCTTATCAAATATTCAGGCGGTTGAAAAATGAGCATAAATCAAATAGCTTTCCCCTATGCAAGAGCCTTGTTTGAGATTGCCAAATCTAATAACTCTACAGAAAAAGTTTTTGCTGAATTGCGTGAAGTAGCCGCCGCCCTAACTAAAGAAATTTCGGTTTCGCAATTTTTAAATTCTCCAGTCGCTGCAATTGATTCAAAAAAAGCAGTTCTAAAAAAAGCACTGGAAGGTAAAGCTTCGGTAGAAGTTTTAAGTTCTCTATTATTAATGGCGGACAAGGGCCGATTGGCACTGTTCGGAGATATGGTTTCTGCTTTCGAATTGATAATCGACGAAAGCAATGGTGTTTCGCGCGGTACAGTGAGGTCCGCAACAGCACTAGATGCTGATGCCAGAAAAAAGATCGAAGACACAGTTACCAAAGCGACAAAGAAAAAAGTAATTTTAAGTTTTAAAGAAGATCCAAAAATTATAGGCGGAATGATCGCCCAGGTTGGCGGTTTGACTTTTGATGATAGTTTAGATTCACATTTAATAAGAATGAACGAAGAATTAAAGAGGAGAGCGAACTAAATGGAAACGCAAATTCGCGCGGAAGAAATTAGCAGAGTATTGAAGGATCAAATCAATCAGTACAATAAATCAATCGAAGTAAGTGAAACAGGTACTGTATTATCTGTCGGTGATGGTGTTGCCAGAATTTATGGTTTAGATCACGTCATGGCCGGTGAACTTGTTGAGTTTCCAGGTGAAATTTACGGAATGGTTCTTAATTTAGAGGAGTCTTTTGTTGGTGTGGTTATCTTCGGTGAAGATAGAACAATCAAAGAAGGCGATACCGTTAAGAGAACGAAAAAAATTGTACAAGTTCCTGTAGGTGAAGCCTTATTGGGTCGCGTAGTAAACGCCTTGGGCGTAGCTGTTGATGGAAAAGGTCCAATCAATAGTCCTCATGCTTGTGTCGTTGAATTAAAAGCCCCAGGTATCGTTTATCGTCATCCTGTTGAAGAACCAATGCAAACTGGCATCAAAGCAATCGATGCAATGATTCCAATTGGTCGTGGTCAACGAGAATTGATTATTGGAGATCGTCAAACTGGTAAAACGGCAATTGCGATTGATACTATCATTAATCAAAAAGGCCAAAACGTTCAGTGTTTTTACGTAGCCATCGGCCAAAAGCAATCAACGGTTGCTGGTGTGGTTGAAAAATTAAAAAATGCTGGCGCTATGGAATACACAACAATTATTATTGCTGGCGCTGCAGATCCAGCCCCTCTACAGTTTTTAGCGGCATACTCTGGAACGACAATGGCGGAATATTTCCGTGATTCCGGAAGACATGCTTTAATTATTTACGATGATTTAACAAAACAAGCGCAAGCTTATCGTCAGATGTCTTTGTTATTGCGACGTCCTCCTGGACGTGAAGCCTACCCTGGAGACGTTTTCTATCTTCACTCTCGTTTATTAGAGCGTGCATCGAAATTATCTGCAGATAAAGGCGGAGGTTCATTAACGGCTTTACCGATTATTGAAACTCAGGCTGGTGATATCTCTGCTTACATTCCTACAAACGTTATTTCGATCACTGATGGTCAGATCTTTTTAGAAACAGATTTGTTCTATAAAGGTATTCGTCCGGCAATTTCAGTTGGTAAATCAGTATCGCGTGTTGGTGGTAATGCCCAAATCAAAGCCATGAAACAAGTAGCCGGTACTATTAAATTAGAACTAGCACAGTTCAGAGCTTTAGAGGCTTTTGCTGCGTTCGCATCCGATTTAGATAAAGCATCACAACAACAGCTGGCGCGTGGCCGTCGATTAGTAGAAGTATTAAAGCAAGGTCAATATCAACCGTTTAAAGTTGAAGACCAAATCACAATGATTTTCGCGGCTACCAATGGATATGTAGATCATTTACCGGAATCAGATGTTAAACGTTATGAAAAGGAAATGACTGAATATCTCAGAAATAAACATAGCCACATTACTAAAAATATTATCGAGAAAAAAGCGATTTCGGACGATACAAAAGCGCAATTAAAAGCGGCTCTTGAAGAGTTCAAAGCTATTTTTCAAGCTAGCAAATAAAGGTAACTAAATGGCAAGCCTTAAGGATATTCGAGCAAAAATCGAAACTACAAAAAATACTCAGCAGATTACTAAGGCTATGAAGCTGGTGTCTGCTGCTAAGCTTCGTAAGGCTCAGCACAATATCACTAATATGCGCCCGTACGCAGTTTCATTGTTGAAACTAATCGCTGACGTCGCGGTAACGAACCGGGTAAGTCATCCACTATTAAATACAGTTCCAACGGGGACAAAATTGTTGCTAGTGGTGATTTCATCGGATCGTGGTCTTTGTGCAGGCTTTAATACTAATATTAATAAGTTTACTGATACTTATCTAAAAGCGAACAAAGATAAACACGAAAAAATCGACATTATTTTTATAGGGAAGAAATCAGCTGAATTTTTTGCTCGAAAAAAAGTAAAACCAATCGAAACAATTACTCGTTTAGATAAAGATGTATCTTATGCTTTGGCATCGGGATTATCTGAAAAACTAATGCGGTATTTTTTGGAAGGTGAATACGACGAAATTAAAATTGTTTATAATGAATTTAAATCGGCAATTTCGCAGCAAATCGTAGCAGAAACTATTCTACCAGTAGATCTAGCAAGACAAACTTTTAGTCACCAGACGGCAACAGTTCCTTTTGCTGCAGATATGATTTACGAACCGCCACCTGAAAAAATTATAGAACAATTATTAGTAAAACATTTTAGTGTCCAGATTTACCGAACCATGTCAGAAAGCGTAGCTTCAGAACATGGAGCGCGAATGACAGCGATGGAAAATGCGACCAATAACGCTAGAGAAGTATTAAATAAGTTAACATTAACATACAACAAAGTAAGACAAGAAAAGATTACTACTGAATTGATTGAAATCGTCAGTGGTGCCGAAGCATTGTAGAGGTAAAATTCATGCAAACAGGAAAAATTAAACAAGTATTAGGTCCCGTAGTTGACGTTGAGTTCGAAGCCGGCTTTATGCCAGCGATAAACTCGGCATTAAGAGTTACGAATAAATCTATCAGCGAAAAAGAATACAACCTTGTATTGGAAGTCGCGCAGCATTTAGGAGACTCCGTTGTAAGAACTATTTCAATGGATTCTACCGAAGGTTTAGTTCGTGGTGAAAAAGTTATGGACACTGGCAAAATGATTCAAGCGCCAGTTGGTGAAGGCGTTCTAGGACGCATTATCAACGTTATCGGTGAACCAGTTGATGAAGCCGGTCCAATCAAAGCTACTGAAACTTGGGACATTCACCGTCCAGCTCCTAAATTTGAAGACCAAGCAGTCCGTGCCGAAATGCTTATGACTGGAATTAAAGTCGTAGATCTTTTAGCGCCTTACGCAAAGGGTGGAAAGATTGGTTTATTCGGTGGAGCCGGCGTTGGTAAAACCGTTTTGATTCAAGAACTTATTCGAAATATTGCCACTGAACATGGTGGTTATTCTGTTTTCGCGGGTGTGGGAGAGCGTACTCGTGAAGGAAATGACTTATGGAGAGAGATGAAGGAATCAGGCGTTATCGCAAAGACCGCGCTTGTATTTGGTCAGATGAATGAACCTCCTGGTGCTCGTGCCCGTGTTGCATTGACTGGTTTGACTGTAGCGGAATATTTCCGTGATGTAAAAAATCAAGACGTTCTTTTCTTCGTAGATAATATTTTTCGTTTTACTCAAGCCGGTGCGGAAGTTTCTGCGTTGCTTGGTCGTATCCCTTCTGCCGTGGGTTACCAACCTACGTTGTCTACGGAAATGGGAACCATGCAAGAGCGAATCACCTCAACGAAAAAAGGTTCGATCACTTCGGTTCAGGCCGTATACGTTCCTGCGGATGATTATACAGATCCAGCTCCAGCAACAACTTTTACTCACTTAGATGCCACTACAAATTTAGATCGTGATATCGCCGCTATGGCGATCTTTCCGGCCGTTCATCCGTTATCATCAACCTCAAGACTTTTAGATCCTCAGGTTGTGGGTGAAGAACATTACAACGTGGCTCGGGGTGTTCAATCGGTTCTTCAAAAATATAAAGAGCTTCAAGATATCATTGCGATCTTAGGTATGGATGAATTGTCAGAGGATGACAAATTAGTTGTAACCCGCGCTCGTAAAATGCAAAGATTCTTGTCGCAGCCGTTTTTCGTTGCGGAACAGTTTACTGGTCTTCAAGGTCGCTATGTAGATATTAAGGATACTG
>JAYVAZ010000113.1:0-1964 GCA_043750675.1 Pseudobdellovibrionaceae bacterium
ATAGCCGGAAAAAATATCTTCAGTATTAAACTGATCTTTATCAGTCAAGATAAGGTAATCCAATTCGGCTAATTTTGCTTCTTTTACGATTTCCAGAGGATCGGAAGAACCTTTCGATAGATTGGACTGAACGTTGATTACGCCTTTGTAGTCATAGTGGTAACTGGCATTTTCGGGCTTAATTTTTTGAAACGTTGGAGAAATATTATACTGAGAAATATAAAAACCATAAAAAAGAAAAACGAGAATTAAAAAAGTAAGACCACTAAGGAATTTCATTTTTTTGAACCTCGTACAAAATGAGAGAATTTATTTTTTTCATTATTCTGGCCTTATAATTGGTTGTACTTAACCATTCTGGCAATGCGGTTTCTTCTTCGGCAAGCAGAAAAAAGTGATCGACGTCAGGCCGCGAACTTTTCATCATGTCATAGGCATCAAACCGACTCATATCAAATAATTTAAAGACCGGGCGTTGGAGACGGTACCAAAGGTAGGACGCGATTTGGTATGTTCCACCATACAAAGGGGACAATGCTTGGACTTCAGGTACCGCCGATTCAATTCTTTCTGTTTCATAAATTTTTTCCGGCGAATTGGGCAAAATGTGAAAATGGTTTTGTAAAATTATGAACAATAAAAGTAATGAAAATACCGCGGCCTTCAAATAGGCGTGGATCGGCTTTATAGAATGTTGGCAAACAAAAAACAATAGACTTGGGTAGGCCACAATTGGCCAATTAATTTCTACAACAGATTTCGTTGAAGAATATAAAAAGAAAACCAATGGAAAGGCTGCAAAAATAAAAAACAGATTTTTGTAATCTCTGCTGTTTCTAAAAAAACTAAAAACAACAGTCGGGAATGAAATAAAAATTTGCGCTACTAGATAAGAGTACGTCCAAGAGGGTTTGTAATAGTTTCTCCCAAGGCCATGGTTTAGCTGGAAAAGAAAAGAAATAAATTCGTTTTGGTAATTCCAGTAAAGAACAGGCAAACAAAACAACAACCCGAAAAAGAGGGCAGAAAGAACATGGGGCAGTTTTATTGAAAGCTTTTTAAAGTTAAACAAAATCCAAATCAACAAACAGGGGATAAAAAGCACGATATGGTATTTAGAGCAAAAACCTAACCCCAGCGCCCCGCCTAAATAGCCGGCATTGAGTGTGGATGGAGTCTTTTCGTACCGCAGAAGTAAATACAACGAAAGACTCCAGAAAAACATTAACGGAATATCAGGAGTTGCGATAATGGAACCAACTCCTAAAAGAGGTGAAGCCGAATACAGCAGCATAAATACAAAAAGAGCCTTTTCGGAAAGACGAGGTTTTGCAATAAGTATCCAGATTAAAAAAGTAAGCTGCCCGATAATTAGCACCGGTATTCTAAAACCACCGCTTAAGGAGTTTAAAAATGGAAATGTGGCCAGGAGCCACGCAATCATTGCCGGATGATCAAAATAACTTAGTTGTAAGTTTTTTGACCAAACCCAATAGTAGGTTTCGTCTGCAGAAATGGGAAAAAGAAAAATAAGAATCAGTTTAAAAAGAAAAACGAGAAAAAAAAAGGGAACTAATTTCTTCACTTAGGATAACTCAAAGTTATAGGCTTACCAATGGTGCCTGGAACTCCTTTGTCTCTGCCGTTAACGATGAGGCTGATTGAACCGCCATCGTTAACTTCTAAAGTGATTTGTTTTTTACTTTTAAATGTATGTAGCTGATCTGCAGCAAGTTCTAAAGTCTCGAACTTTGAACCATCGAAAGAGTAACGAATTGATACTCTATTTAACGCTTCGATAATGACTTCATTTGGAGAGCCGACGACTGGACTAGGAGAAACTGAAGGCGTTGGAGTAGGGGTTGCCGTCGGAGTTGGCGAAGGTGACGGCGAAGGCGTAGCTGTTGGAGTCGGAGTAAATTTCGGAGTGATGGTGGGGGTCGGCGTAGCGGCAATCGTAGGTG
>JAYVAZ010000114.1:0-1788 GCA_043750675.1 Pseudobdellovibrionaceae bacterium
AATCCTTTAGTAACATTTATTTACCGGTAAGCACGTTAGTGTCTCATATTGGATCACCGATTCAGGCAGTTCTGGGTTCCAACTTCATCAACATGCGACACCTCATCTACAGTGCCGGAGTCAGTACTGAATTTTCGGGGTTTTCGCGAGGTTGGAAAATCTTATTAAGTTATCTGCTAACCGATCAGTTGTATGCCTTTTCGGAATCTTTCAAAGATGAAACAATTTCTCCAGAACTGCGACCCTGGTATTATTTAGGTTCAGGCTTAACGACTTGGATATTTTGGATGGCCTCTTCGGCAGCAGGTATTTATGTCGGACAATTAGTGCCGAAATCTTGGAACTTGGATTTTGCCATTCCGCTGATGTTTATGCCTTTATTGTTTAAAGTTTGCAAAAACAAATTTGCCTATTACACCGCTGCTTTTAGTATTTTATTTATTATCCTATTCAGAATTTTGCCTTTTGGGTTGGGTATTTTTGCAGCAATCATCTGTGCTAGTTTAGCTGGCTATTATTTGGAAAAAAGGAGTTTACGTTGATAATCTGGTCGATGTTTTTACTGGGCGGACTTACCTTTTTTTATCGTTATGCCTTTATCAGCTCGGCAGGACGAAAAATTGCCGATCGAATTCCGACCTCTTTTTTACAGTTGCTGGCTCCGGCTACTTTCGCATCTATCATTTTTAACAATTTACTTTTTTCACACTCAGAAGTGACGTCGATGCAACCAAGATGGATCGTGGCCGCCTTAGCGTTGATTTTGGCTTTCTGGACAGAAAGTATATTGATAACTTTGATCTTCGGTTTAACCACACTTTACTTTTTTTAAAACTCTGTTACCTTCCTTTTATGCGAACTTGGATTCTGGTATTTTCAATTAACGTTTTCATTTCTTCGTTTAGTTTCGGCGATGCCGCCAAAAGCGATGAAGACTATGGCAACTCCATAAAGCAGTTTTTACAGCATTACAGCCCGGTAGTGCAATCCTTGGGCGGGCATCTTCGTATCGATAGTCATTGGGATAGCGATACACTAAACGCCTATTCGGAAAGGGAAAGCGACCAATGGGTAATTTCGGTCTACGGAGGATTGTTTCGACATCCTGTGATTAGTGTAGATGGATTTAAGGCGATGTTATGCCACGAATTAGGACACCATCTGGGTGGAACACCTTACAAGGCGGACATTCCTTGGATGTCTACTGAGCCGCAAGCCGATTATTATTCAGGCACCGATTGTCTTACTGAATTATGGAAAACTGAAAACAATATTAAAGCTATCGAACAATCAAAAATTCCTACCATTGTTAATCTTAAATGTTTTGCTGCCTTTAGCACCGAAGAAAGATCGGCCCTTTGTATCCGTATCGCATTGGCCGGTTTTTCCTTCGTAGAATTCAACCGCGTAGAACATGGTTATGCCAGTGAAGTTTCGCCGACTGATTTTGCAGTAGCGGCACCGGCCAATACGTCGGGACCCTCTTTAAATTATCCACGTGCCCAGTGTCGACTGGATACTTACTTCTTGGCCGCCTTAAATCAAAAACCACCACCGTGTTGGTAGTTAAGGAATGTTTTGCTATACCAATTTAAAATTGAATTATCTGATGTTGACCGCGAAACCTGAAGCCGAGGTCGGCATCGGTGCCGACCTCGAGACCGAGGACACCGACGTAGAAGTCGAGGGCGGCGTCCTGGTCGAGGACGTAGATGGAAGAGAGTCGGACGTAGCCCAGGTTGATAACGCTGTGAGGGTTCATGAGGACGACGCTAGCCAGAGCGGGGG
>JAYVAZ010000115.1:0-6447 GCA_043750675.1 Pseudobdellovibrionaceae bacterium
AACACGATGGTCGTCCCGGCTTCTTTGGTATTTAGCTCGGTATTGATATTTTGAGTGTCTTTTACCGTAGTCGCCGGCTGGTTCGCACAAGAGTTTAGAAGAAGTAAAACACCTATGTTGATAAATATTAATTTTACAGTTTTGTTCATATCAAAAGCTTGTCTTGAATTTTTCCCGAAGGCAATCTGGTTTTTTGCTGGCCGTTAACCAGTGATTACTATTGTTAAATGCCGGATTTTAATCTAGTTTCTTATTTGGTTGGGGAGAGTAGCTTAGTTGGTTAAAGCAGCCGGCTCATAACCGGCGGATCCGGGGTTCGAATCCCTGCTCTCCCACCATTTTTCGCAGTAATTTGCACAGGCCATAAGAAACAAACAAATCAAAAAGAATTTCAAACACTTAAAGAGTTTCATCTATTTTCTGAACAAATTGCCATATACCAGTAGATCATAGCTAATAACAGCAGTTGTAGTTGGCTTGTCAGTATCGTTGTATGTACGGCTTAAATTTGTAGTCAGTTTTGTTAGTAGGCAATCAATCGGTTGAAATCATTTTTTTATGGTAGGCGAAGAGCCGTCAATTATTATTTAATTGGCGACGAGTATGAAATGCGATCTACGGCAGCATCGTACTGAGGCGCACCGCTCGTATAAATTCCAACATATTCACCATTTTCATTTAATGTTGGAGCACCAGATAAGCCAGGCGCACCGTCAGCATTTGAAATCACAAGATTATTTACTAAATCACTCAATAGACCATCAGTTATGCTTCCAAATTTTTTCAGAGCAATAATTTTTATTTCTTCCGCAGTGAGTATATGCCCTATTGATGTGTATTTTGAGAGGCCGTCCGAATCCAAAGCACCGTATTTATTTCGATCTTTCGTCGGCATAGGGAAGCCAGTCATATATACTTTTGACCCAGCTTCAATTTTTTTGCTAGCTGGTTTCAAGGGTTCTGATATTTTTAGCGAAGACTTAATGCTTACTATATCTTGAAGTTTGCCTTCGACATTTGGATTAAGCCCAGCAGGAACATTTGTATTTCCAACTTTAATTATTGTTAGTTCGATATCATTAGGCGAAAAAATTATCTCTTCGCTTGACCCAATTATGAAAATAGGAAGAATCGAATTTGAAGCAACTGATTTTATGACGTGATAGGCTGTATATATTTTACTTCCGTCATCAACTACAAAACCAGTTCCTTGCTCGACACCTTCAAAAACAGTACATGGTTGAGTTGAGTTTTTTAGGCACTGATGTAGCTGAAATAAAAATATAGCTTTATCAGTTTTTGAAATTTTAGATTGATCAAGACCGTTAATAAATGAGATGGCCTCTTCAGTAGTTTTTCCATTAAATAGTTTCGCTACCGCAACTTGATTGCCACTTGGTACTGCTAGTCTGAATATGGATTTAGATGCTTGCTGAACTAGCGACGGTATTGTCGCGTCCTGGTGATCGTAAAATCCCATGCCCTCTGGTATCGATTGCGCA
The DNA here is from genome assembly GCA_043750675.1 of Pseudobdellovibrionaceae bacterium. Lineage (GTDB taxonomy): Bacteria > Bdellovibrionota > Bdellovibrionia > Bdellovibrionales > Bdellovibrionaceae > JAYSSX01. The sequence goes on from JAYVAZ010000115.1 coordinate 1,503, forward strand.
AAAACAATAGATTTTAATGTTAAGACTAAAAGTACGATATTCAATTTTATAAAGTTTTTCATTTCTGCATTTGAAATCAAAATGAACTTTTATTCTCCTGTAATGATTCTGACAGGTAAAAAATTCAATACGCGCGCGAGAAGAACGAATTGAATCGATAAAAATCCAATCGAATTGTGTGTATCCTGCTTTCTAGAAATTGATAAAAATACATCTCATGATTAACCATTTTGGCCTTCATATTGCTCTTATTGAGTTACTGAAGCCTAGACTTTATAGGCTTGTTAATAGGTGTCTACGAACTTTACAACTCTTGACATTTTTCATGGTAAGGCCGAAAAGGATGGTTATGGACGATATTAACGAAAAGATAAAAAATCACTCCCTTAAAGTTGTAACGACAGAGGAAGATTTGGCTTTCATGCGTAAGCATCGTGAAAAATTCATTCAACAAATGGGGCAAGACAAATACGATCGTCTTGAAAAGCAGCTTGAAGATCATATCGGCAATCGAAAACAGCCTCAGTCAGCAGTTAATTCAGAGGCTTAATCCTGTTCAGCAACGGCTGATGAGTATTTTCCTTGAATATCCCAACGAATATAAATCAAAAGCCATAAGAGCCAGTCTGCGTGAGCATCAGGACGGAACCATCGAGCGTTGGCAAATCCAACTTGATGCAGATTTTTACGTTTATATTGATGGTAGTTCGCCGAAACCATGGTCTAGCACTGATTCTGAGTCATATTTTTTACACGTCATTTTGGTCGGTTATGAACGTTCCGAGGATTTCTATTTACCTTAGCGTTAAGGCTTTCGTATTTGCACAAACTATGTACAATTCATATATGGAAATAGAACTTACGGATAAACAAATCAAATTCTGCGAAGCCTACGTTGTATTATTGAACGCTACGAAAGCGGCCATAACGGCTGGTCATCCAGAAACATCGGCGGCTTCAATTGGCGCAGAGAATTTAACAAAGCCAGAAATCAAACGTTACATCTTGGATAAGCAGATTCAATTTTCTGATCAATGTTTGATAACCAAAAATATGATCATTTCGGAATTGGGCAGATACGGTTTTCGTGGTCGTGAAAATTCATTTGCAGATGTAAAATCAAAAGATGCCATCGGTGCATTGATAAAAATCGGTGAATATATTGGAGTCTGGCAGCCAGAAAAAAGCGAGCTTGAAAAAAAGCGTGAAGATGCGGAGGTAAGGAAAATTTCTGATGAACAAAGCGCACGAGACGCATTTCCAATGCCTTGGACTAAGCATAAATAGTTAACCTAATATATCATTCAGCATTTTCTGACTCAACTTTTGCCCAACTGATAAACAGCAAACTAATGTTAAATTTAAATGGTTTAGTCGATGTGGATTAGTTTCATCAGTGACTAAATTATCAAGCGAATTAAGTATAATTTTTAGTCGCTTTTTTTTCAATAAAGTCTTACATGCGGCGTTCAACTTTATGATATTAAATTTTTGCATTTGATCAATGTGATTACCTTTTTTAAAGTAGCCGATTGATTTCAATAGACTTAGTTTTCCATTGCCTATTTTTTGTAGCGACTTTATATTTCGTTGAATTGGCCTTATCAGGTTATTGAACTTGAGTGTGCTGTGGCTGTCACCAATACTAAATAAAATGTTTTTTTCAAACCGTAGCTTTGGGTTGTCAATTTTTTTTAGAACGCTTTCGGCGTTGATTAAATACTGCATTAGCTGGTTAAACTTTCGTCGATCTAAATCAGTAGTTTTTCTATAGTGGACAAATTCGATTGATCTAAGAAATTTATTTCTGTTTTCTAAAGTATCAATTATTTGAGGTAGTACCCTAGACAAGTCTGTTCGAGCTGCCTGAACATCAACTCTATTATTCAAAGTTTTTTTCATTTTCAAATTCACATTAAGTGAAGTTGAGAAAAAACTTAGTATGTCCTCTGGGCGCAGCTTGGCAGCTTTCTTTACATTTGAGTCCAATTTCTTACCTTTCAAAGCAATGTCATAGTTTTGATAGGACATACATTTTAATAACTAAAACACCTAAACCTGTTGCTGCTCGTTGGCCAACGACCATAACAATAGGAGGAAAATATGACACTAAAGTCATTAAGACAGGCGAATAACCTGTCACAGCATAAGCTGTCAATACTGACAGGCCTTAGCCGCTATAAAATCTCAATGGTTGAATGTGGTTATTCTAAATTGAGCTTCAAACAAGCGGAAAAACTGAATCGCATATTAGAGGTGTACCTAAAAAATAAGCAGGGATTTGAGGCTCAAAATGGATAACCAGAGCAGCAACATCCAATTATTTAAAGGTATAACGCCAAATGTGCCACTGCTTTCATATGATAAGAATCTTTTTTGTATGAAAAAACGTCCATGTTGGAGACTACAAAAATGCAAGATTTGCTGGGCAAAGTGTTTTACTTATTATCAAAAGCAAATTGAATCAGTCGTTGAAAGTTGGTCTTTAACTGACTTCATGACTATTTCAATAACTCAGCCTGTACCATTCACTAAGGATTCATTTAAGGTACTAAAAGCAATACGGCAAAGATTAACAAAACATATTGGTCGCAAAGGAAAATACATACTCGTATTCACATTACTAAATAATAGAGATGAATTTAAACCGCATTTTCATGCAATAGTTACAGCTTTAAACGAAGATAAAATAGATCTGATTATGATCAAGTATGGTTGTAATCTGAAATACAAAATCAGTTTGAAAAGTATCGGTCGAGGTACTGGTTTCTTTAAGCAAAAATTAACCTACATGTTGAATCAGAATCTTCGACCAAGCCTTAAAGCAAAACCAAAGCGACTGCGATTATTTACTGCCTCAAACGGTTTCTACACTGGCAGACCCAAAGATCTAGAAAAGTTTGCGTGGTTAGTATGAGTAACCTTGTAACTTTGAAGCAACACATGTTAAACGAATCGTGGAAAGACGGTTCTTTGACAACTCAACCGATTGAATGGCTTACGACTGACGAAGTTTCAGCAATTTATAAACTGCCAGCTCAGTCCGTTAGAAACATGACTTCTAATGGATCACTACCAGTTTATAAATTAGGAAACCGAAATAGATATAAGCGTTCAGAAATAGATGCAATTCTTTTGCAAACCAAACGAGGTCAAAATGTCAATTCGTAAAGAACCAAACGGAACATTCACAGTTCAATATAGCAAACGTCACCCAACAAAAGGCATCCCAGTTGGGTTAACCAGAACTACGATAACAAAAGATAACTCACGGAAAAAAATCACAACACTAGCACAGGCGAAAGTTATTGAAAGTGAATTGATTGTTTTAGTCCATGAGAAAATCAAAGCTGATGTTATTCCAAAGTGGTCGAAAGTTTTAAATGAGTATTACGAAACATTCGTGAATTTAGATCTTACGAATAAAACAATGTACAATCGTAAAGTAACATTGAATCTGCACACTGCTTGCTGGGGCGATAAATTCATCAATGAAATTAAAACACAAGATGTCTACACACTGATTGGCGAACGATTTAAAAACTCGTCCGAGGCAACAAAGAAGTCATTCGTTAAATGCATTCGTTATGTTTTTATCTTTGCTTTAGAAAAAGATTACATCGTTAGAAATCCAACGCCATTGATGAAATTTAAAGCCAGTGAAAAGATTAAAGCAGTTTTAAATGAACAACAAATTGAAACATTACTTCAACGTGCAGATGAATCAAATTATGAATGGCACCCTCATTACGCAATGGCGAATTGTTCGCTTTGGAATGGCAGAATGTTGATCTTGAAAAGCGACTGATCTATGTCAAAAAATCATGGACAAAACAGGACGGTTTTAAGGAAACAAAATCAGGCGATGACCGAGTCGTCGAAATCCCGAACCCTTTGTTAGACTTGCTTCATGGTTTGAAAGCTAAATCAGATGGGACAACTTTTGTGCTACCAAGGCTCGGAAAATGGGATTCGGGCGATCAAGCACGTGACCTGCGCCTATTTTTACAGGCCGTAGGCGGTCTGCCGATCATAAGATTTCACGATTTAAGGGCGTCATGGGCGACGTTGCTGCTTTCAAAGGGTGTTCCGCCTAGCCAAGTGATGTCTATGGGAGGCTGGCGCAATATGCAGACTATGATGATATACATGCGTAAGGCAGGGATTGATATTAAAGGCTCGACAAATGTGCTCGACCATATAAAACCCCATATTCAGAAAAGTAGCGAGGTGATTGACATCAATCTGCGACGCCGATAATTTCGGGTCGAAGATTGAATAAGATCAGACTGTCAGTAGGTAGGCAGAGGGGTGTTGAAATCACTAAAGAATTTCAAACTTGATCTGCCCTACCATTAATCACTCAGATATCTGATATCAGAAGGTTTTAGAATTGCCTAACTACAAAAATAAACTACCAGGTAGTATGGGCAGATAAATTGATTCTAATATTTGAATTGGAAAAATTATTCGCCGCGAATTTCTATAATTTGATAACCTTGCTCGCCATTAACTTTCGAACATAGGTTGATAGTAACCCCTTGTAGATTGAACATGGCTGGAGTTCCATCTGGATGTACTGCTTGCTCTTTTCAGTAAGATTAGGTTGTCTAAAAAATAGACATTGGGCCTAATAAGGCTTAACGGTTTCAGGAAGGTATTCGCGGTAGTACTTTGTATGCGAATGGCTAACGGGTGATTGGAAGGACTATAACTTTCGGCTCCAGGCATTTGGCTGGATTCTTTGTGCACTTTTGCATTGACCTGTTTGCGGTGAGCTTTCGATTTAAATAGCATGAAAGCAAATAGGACAGTTTCCTTTTTATAGTTTTGCACAGTTTCGGAAAGCTTATTCCGTAAGGTGCTGCGATGTCGTCGGCAACTGAGTAACTATCTGTAATTATTGGCGTACAAATGGGGCGAGGTCTCCCTACCAATACAGCTG
>JAYVAZ010000116.1:0-1678 GCA_043750675.1 Pseudobdellovibrionaceae bacterium
CTTATCTAAAGCACCAGACTATCCACCCGCGATAGGTTCCACAAGCGCCCTTAATCAAGCAGCCAAGCATTTGGAAGATTCCGCAACCGAGTATGCCCATACATTTAAATCTACCCCACTAAGTGATGAAAATTTAGCGGCTATTACTAGTTTTTTTATCGCAAATTGGTGCACCAAAGGGGTGATCCATTCGATTTGCGGAAATGGCTCTGGCCAAAAATCTAAGATCTTCCAACTAGAAAAATTTAAACTCTACGATAAACCTCGCCCCACTTTTGATCCCAAAGAAGGTGCCACAGGCTTGATGCTGCTAACCGCTGAAGGTCAATATTTAAGACTCTATTTTAATGCGAACAAGGGAACTAGCAAAGAGAATGGCCTGTATTACGCCGATGGGAATACCGGGGTCATTTACAAAAATGGTCACGGAATGAATTCTATCGAAAACCTTGATGTCTTCGTAAAAAAAGAATCGACCGAGCTATCCGTCAGCTGGGGACCAAACCCACACCTAGGTAAGTGGGAACATAACGCTATAAAAGGTTCAGAAAGAACTTTAACAATATCGCAGCCCAAAGATCAGTTTGAAGAAGTTTGGTCAGAGACTTCATACTCGCAGTTAAGTTCAATTCAAAAAACTGCACTTGGTCCAGAAAGTCCTGGATTCAAATCCCTAGCAAAAATTCCAAAATAAAAATTGTGAATATCTTTGAAGCACTCCAATGGGCGCAAAGATTGCTGTCACCCAGAAGGGGCGCTAGGACTGTTGGATCTGAGTTAGGCGCAACACCATATTGTCTAACCAAATCGGCGCGCTGACTGGGGAACTCTTTAAAGCCTTATCTGTTTCTGCTAATAAAATCATTCCTTGTTCCAATTTACGTTGGCTCCAGATTCGGGATTGATCGACATACTTTTGCAGATAATAAGATTGAACTTGTGCGAAGGCAGCCAATTTTTGGCCAGCCAAACCCTCATCACTGCCTTTTTTTAACAATAACAATATTCGAAAGTGCCTTGCTAACAAAGCAATAATTCCCAGTTCACTTTGGCCTTGGTCTAAAAGATCGACTAGAATTTGTAAGGAACGAACACGATCCACACGTGCTAATACTTCACAAAATTCAAAAACATTTTCTTCTTTTTTCTGGCTAACGATTTGTGCAACGTCTGTCAGTTCAATTTCTGTTCTTTGACCAATAAAATCTCGAAGTTTTTTAATTTCGGCATCTAATTCAACTAACTGTGAACCGACTAATCTAGTCAGCAGTTGCGTGGCCTCGTTTGTGATTTCAATTCCGTAGCCTTTGGCGATGTATCGAACCCAGCCGGCGACTTGGTTTTCAAAAGGTTTACGAAATTCAACCGTGATCGAACAGTCATTTAATGCTTTGAAATATTTTTTTCTTTTATCGGCTTTGAATGCCGTAATGATAATTACACAAGAATCTACTGGGTTATCAAAAAGACTTTCGATTTGATTCCAGGTCTTCTCAGAAATATCTTGAAACTCTCGCAGCCAAACTACTTTGCGAACCGCCATCATCGGAAGGGTTTGAACCTCATCTAAAATTTGATCCGCACTCACTTCTTCAGCAAAAAAAGATTTAAAAGCAAAGTCAGGCATACTTCCATGCAAAGCACAGGTTTTTAAATATTGAGCGGCTTGGTGAATTAA
>JAYVAZ010000117.1:0-2117 GCA_043750675.1 Pseudobdellovibrionaceae bacterium
CTGTGCTTTCCGAACAATTAAATAAATGTATTGCGGCAAAGCAAACTGAAAAATCGGAAGAAATTATCTATCAGATGGCAAAGGTAGATCCAAAAAATCCAATTTCAAATTACTACCTAAGTATCGTAGCCGAACAGCAGGGAAAAACTGATAAAAGTGTTTGGCTAATAGATCAGGCGTTAAAAAAGTCTGAAGACTATGTATTCTTATTCTATCAAAAAGGACGTGTATTAGCACAAACCAAAGATTTGGCTGGTGCTAATACACACTTTATCAAAGCCTACGATTACAAATTAGACACTGAAGAAGTCAAACTAATGCACGGAGTGGTCAGTTACGCCCAAGGTGACTGTTACAGCGTCGTTGATGATTTTGCTAAATTGGATCCTAAAACTATTTCTGCGCATAATTTAGGTTCCGCCTACAGCGAATGCTTAGCACAAAAAGGCGACGTTGATAAAGCCGAAAAAGTTCTAAAAAAACAAATTGAATTAACAAAAAGTAATGTCGATTTATACATTGAGCAAGCTTACATTAAAGAGACCTACAAAAGTGACAAGACTTTGGCTTTACCGCATTACGAAACCGCAGTTACTTTTGCTCAGGATCCGGCTTTAAAAGAATGGCTAAATAGAAAAATAAATTGGATTAAAAATCCAAATCAAGTCACAGTCTTACCAATTCAGCACGTCATCGCCGAAGACTCTGATCACAGAGGTTCAAAATGAAAAAAACTTTGACACAAAATTCGAAGTTTAAATTTATGAGATTTTTAATTTGTCTCATAGTAGGAATGTATGCTGCGGGTACTCAGGCAAAGACCAAAAGCGTCCGAAAAGTTCAAGAGGTCAATTTCTCTGAAATGAACCTTAAAGGAACGATACGAAACCCTGATGGTGCTTACCTAGTCCAGAAACGAGGGATTAAATTCATGCCTTTGTATGACATACAAAAAGACATGGATTCAAAAATTCGCGAGTCCGCACAGGCAATTAGGTAATTGCGAAGACGGTTGAAAGAAGTTGTGAGGTTGGTCGTATGCAGAATTTATTGATAGAACAAAAAGGTCCTTCCGGACTATTAAAAACTTGGCGTTTACGTGCCGAGCAGGGATCGTTGACTTTTGGTCAATCGAAACACGCTGATTTAAGAACGCCCATTGATAACATTAAAGGCATTCAGGGCCTTTTCGAATTCCGTGAAGGTAAATGGTTTTATGTTAATCTGGATTTACATTCCCAACATCAACAAATGCAGAATGGCATTTCGGAGATCTGTCTTTCTGAACCAACAGAAGTGTCACTAGGTCTTTCACAGTTAATCATCACTCCTTTTGATTCCCGGTCGCAAATATTTTCATCATTGGAAAGCGGCGATTATAATTCTGCTAAAACCGGAACCTTCCCGCATCAACTATTTGCCGTTTATCAAGATGGAATTCTATTAGAAACTAAAGTTTTGAATTTAAACAAAACTTTTAAAACTAACTTTGACGTGTCCCGCACCGCAATCTCTGCTGTACAAGGTAACAAATGGCACAAAACTCAATTAGGGAATGTAGAGATATTACAAAGAACTATTTATCTAGACAGCGTAGAAGCTTTACAAAATTTAACTAAAGATCAAGTTGTCGACGAAGGCGGACGAAAAACTCTTATTGCCACGTTGGCCGCAGCTGCATTAATGGCTTTACTATTCATCTTATCCCCTGCCAGCGATCCAATGATCACGGTGGCAACAGCAAGACCTATAGAATATCGTGAAGTAAGTATGCCTCCAATGAAACCTAAAAAGGCCGCAAAAGCCACTGAAGCTCCTAAAGCAACGGAACAACCAACGTCAGTTGCCGCAGCTAATCCAGAAGCGACCAAACAAGCCAGCACTGATGGCGGCGGCAGCAAATCATCTTCAATGATTAAATCCTTAGCATCGAGTCGATTAACCCAGCTAATCGGAAAAATTTCCGCGGGCGCAGCGAAGTCCGCAAACGTAATCGTTACCAGTGGTGCACCGGCGGGAAGTGTTCCTACTGGTCAAGCCTTAGCCGCAGTAGGTGCCATTTCTAAATCAGGCAAAGACTGGTCAGCCGAAGGTGCGGTCAGTGGTGCCGGTATCCG
>JAYVAZ010000118.1:0-2163 GCA_043750675.1 Pseudobdellovibrionaceae bacterium
AAGGCACTGGTTCTTCTTTTGCAGGCTGCAACAGCTTTGAGCGCAATCAAGTTCGCCGCGCTCATGAAAACTCTGATGTCCCCATGCCCGCTTGCTACACAAAAGGTTTTATCCCCGGTGGATACACTGTAGACAAATATGCAGGAATGACTAAATGGCAGAAGCGCCAAGCTATTGCAAAAGATAGTCGCGATACAAAAGGCCGTAGTCGAACCGGTCAAGGCCGTAAACGATCCTTCTAAAAAGAACTAATTAGTCTTGTCCTTTGGAGCTGGCTGGGATTGTGTTTAACCCGGCCAGCGTTTTTCACCTTGGGTGACGACTACGATAGGACACTTTTCGCTCAAGTAAAGTATGTGGAATTTCAATGTCATAAAGTTTGTCGGTATTATTTCGATAGTTTGAATGAATCAAAAAATACCAAAGATCTTTTTCAATCTCAGCTACATCAAAACTTGTCGGGGCTAAAATCAAATATTTAAAGTTGTTGGTCTTCGAATCGAATCGAGCGATTGCTCTCAAATTAGGTCGACGTTCTTTGCTGACAAAACGTTCGATCTTTAAGCCAAATATCCATTCTGCAGAAGTGATGGCGTTATAGAGTGTTTGATTCGGAAACGAAATAATTAGCCTACGCAGCAAACGCTCCTTTACAATCGCCGAAAGAACATCACCGCCAGTCCCCACAATTGTCCAAGAACCTGACTCTGAAGAAAGCTGCAAACGCTTGTTTGATTCATTGATCCCAACGACACCAGGTAATATGGCTGCCGTATTTTTGGCACTTCGATTTACAGCCAGACTGCCCATTTGAGCTTCGAATTTTTCTGACAGAGGTCCAGAGTAAAAATTGGACTTAGCGTTTTCTATCAGCAGACTCGCTACAACTGAATGTTGGTAATCAACGTCTTCAACCCCTGATGCCGAAAGCAACTCATGAATAACAAAAACTTGAAGATTACCCTCAACCACCGAGTCCTTTTCATTGAGATAAATCTTTTTATTTTGGATATCTGCAAAGGCAGACCAGCGAGTGGATCCTTCAGGCTTCTTAAAATGTTCTGCTGAAACAACCTCAATTTTGGACATGGTCTCAATAATTCCAGGGGAAACAAGTCGAAGCTCATTGAGCCGACGAACCGAATCCTGCTGAATATCAACAAATCGATCCACTGTTATGGCACTTAGGTTTAGGCAGAATAGAATGGCAATGGCTAAGAAGGAATTCTTCATAAGAAGTACTAACCTTCGACCGTGATTCCCGCAACAGCGTCTTCACTTATTGATTAGCACTTTGATAAATTTTCACGGATGTAAACTATTTCGTTAGCCCCAAGTAATACTTAGATTTGTAGTTGAGAAATGAATCCATGTCATTTTTGTGGAACATGACATCTGAAACCTGTCCCTGTGCTAGCTTTGCGATTGTCGCTTCATTCACTGTACTGTCCTTGCTAATGTATCGAACGAAGCGCTGGTTCTTTTTCATAAACACAAAAAAGTCACAAGGGGCTTTGGTGCCGGTGCGAAATGCATCGGCGATGGGAACAGCGTAGTATTGCCCGGTCTCATCCAGTGCGAATTCAATTTTCTTCTCTATCGGTATATAGGCCATAACCATTTTATTGGTTGGACCTTTTACGCCGTACAAATATTTTGTCTGGCGGCCTGCCCACTTTGCAATATTGGTAGGCGGGATTGCTACCACTGCTTTGTCTAACAGCACCTCGTACTTTTCCCTTTTCTTATCGGCCTCTAACTTGATTTGACCGTGCAGGCTTTTAAGAAGTTCAACTGACTCCTGCGTTTCAGATGGATCTCCTATGAGGACCATTCCCATCATCTTCCCGGACTGCACCCATGACAACGTGACTTTGCTGCCTTCGTCTCCGACTTCGTTCGGATCACAGAAAGCAGAATTCACGATTTCTAAAGCCGCACTTAAGCTCGCATAGAAAAGGGCCGAACCATCTGATTCTTGCGTCGCGGGCATCGAATATTTTTTCGCGAGCTCTTTGTCTGCGCCAAGAACTGTAATCTTCGATTTTTTCTTAATCGGCTGTCCAAAAACCGTGCCCATAGCTGCACGAGCTTCGCTCGAAATTTTTAAATACATACTGCCGCTTGGATTCCAAGCTTTCATTGCTGCATCCCATTTCGGCG
>JAYVAZ010000119.1:0-3599 GCA_043750675.1 Pseudobdellovibrionaceae bacterium
GATAGTGATTCGATCAATAACTGAAGGGCCTTATATTACAATTGGGATATGGAACAATGGCCCACATATCTCTGATGAAAACAAAACCAAAATCCTTACGCCATTTTTTACGACGAAGAAATCAGGAGAAGGAATCGGTCTGGGTTTGTTTTTAAGTCATAAAATATTGCAAACACATCAGGGTGAACTCAATTTTAGAAATCTCAAACAGGGAATTGAATTCCTTATCAAAGTGAAAAATCAAACAGAATAGAAATACCTTTTAGGCTGCGATTTTTACCGGCTCGGCCTCGGCAATTAGGAACTCCTCTACTTTTTTCAGTAATTCCTTAAAATCAAATGGCTTAATGATAATGCCATTGATTCCCGACTTCAGGGATTTAACGATGAGGGGTTTTTCTGGGAATGCGGTCATTACAAAAAAGGCCGTCTTCCTTAGGGCCGAGTCTGCTTTTACTTTTTCAATCAGTTCGATTCCAGTCATTCCAGACATCTTGATGTCACAGATAACTAAATGTGGATTATACCCCGATTTTATTTTCTGCAATCCATGCAAACCATTAGCTGCGACATCTACCAAGTAACCCTGCCTTTCAAATCGAGCCTGCAAAACGTTACGAATTCCAGGTTCGTCGTCTATGATTAATAGACGGATTCTCATATCGCTCATAGTTCAATCCTTTCACGTACCACTTTTCCCAGTCCTCTTATTTTAACATTTTAACCGAAAAAGAAACGACTTGAATTGAGAAATTGAATTTTAATGTCCAATAATTTTTCAATTCTCAAATTGGTGCGACCTTTGTCTTCAAATTTTACGATTTATGGATCATTTTAGGAGCTAAAACACAAACTGTTACGCGAGGTTAATGCAAAATTAATTGTCAAAAAACAGAACGTTAAAAGATCGACAAAAAAATCGAAATCGTGAAAATAAAAAAAAAGTTAGACAGAAAATCCAACCTTCCATTTCTTTTTTTTTGTTCGCAATATGAAAACCAATTTAAAATGTCTAAGTCTCTTACAACCTAAATAAATAAAAAAACTGCATAACATTTTAAACCTTAGTCTTGTTAAGTACTTAGTAGTGCTCCGAATAAATATTAATAGTATTAAGCCAATACTATTAATCGTTTACCAGTAATTTCCGAACAAATTCAAGATGCATTACACTGGTTAAAGCCGCAACTGAACTGAATTTTATCAAACGGCTGATAATCAGAAGGATAGGAAAATGAATACGCGAATTGGATTAACACTACTGGGATTACTAACGTTGTTGAGCGCTTGCGACAAAACTGATCGCTCGTTTTCCATTTTATCTGAAAATGACTCCTTCAAACAAAGTGCAACTTACATTCCGAGAAAACTAGATGTGCTTTGGATAATAGATAATTCCGGATCAATGCAGACGTCACAAAATGAGCTGACTTCAAATTTCACTTCGTTTATCAGTCGCTTCAAACAAAAACAGTATGACTTCAACATGGCCGTTAACGGCACAGATGCCTGGCAAGGCCTTTTTGATTTAAAGCCCACTCAAGTTGATAACATGTTATTCCGTGATGGTGCCGATTGTGATCGCCCGAACCAAACACCGCCCGTTAGCATCCACACCCACAGCCAACAGTTTATTCTAAACAACCAGACTGTAGACATTCAAAATGTATTTGTTCAAAACGCAACGTTAAGTATTTGTGGAACTGGAAACGAGCGCGCTTTACAAAGCATCGAAGCTACCTTAGCCGACGCCCGTAACTTTGGATTTCGTCGTGCCGGTGCATACCTGGCCATTATTATCGTTGGAGATGAAGATGATTTATCTTCAATTCTTGCAGACAAAGTAATTGATGGTGACTACAGCGATCCAAATTTAATTCCCGTGCAACATTACGTTGATTATTTGGACGGTTTAGTCGGCAAAGGTAATTACTCTGTCAGTACGATAGCTATCGACACACCAGAATGTAAAACTGAAAAAGACCTTGATGGATTTAACCGCTCTATTGGAACTCGCATGTTCGAACTTGCGACTTTAACTGGTGGAGTGAAAGCCTCATTGTGTTCTGATTCCGGAACCAGCTTGAATTTAATTAGCGATACAATTGCAAAAGTAACTAGTCAATTTTTGCTGGAACGGGAACCACTAATTGCGACCATCAAAGCGGTTGTAAATAATGTGGTGATTCCGAATGATCCAACAAATGGCTGGACCTATAATCCTGAAACTAAGATTTTGACTTTTAACGGTAGTTCGATGCCAAACGAGGGCGACCAAGTGGCTATCACTTATGACCCCGTCTCTGGAAAAAACTAAAAGAAGGAGTGTTTGTTATGGCATTAAATTTAGAAATCCCGACATGCAACGAATGGCATGTACTGAAGGGTGAAACAAAGTATGGACCATATACCTATCAGGAAATGATCCAAATGTTGCAAAACAAAACTTTGTTTAATTTCGATTACGCTTGGGGTTCTCATTTGGATTCTTGGACTTCGCTTGCGGAACTTCCAGAGTTTTCGCAGGATCGTTTGACTAGAATTGCGGAAAAAGAAACCAGCGAAGAAATATTTAACAAACGAAAGCACACACGTGTGATGGTGGAAATTCCGGTATATGCGCATGACAACTTACGACTATGGAAGGGTAAAGTTGAAAACTTAAGCGAAGGTGGAGCCTTGATATACATGGAGAATCCACTATTACTACCGGGACACATTATCAATTTGCATTTTAAATCTTTGGGTAAAGACGATGTCGCATTCAATTGCACAGCGGAAATTCTAACTAAAAGATTAACGAAGCAAAGAATCCAGCATGATACTGGTATTCATTATGCTGTACAGTTTTTGCAAATTCCAAATGTTGGAAATTCGCAAATAGAAAATTGGATTAAAGAAAAAGATAAAAGTTCGGATAAACAAGTAGCGAAATAAGGGAGAATCTATGGGAAGTGTTTTACAGTTTATTAATGATGCAGGTTTTGTTGGATGGTGTATCCTGTTTGTAGGATTTGCCTCTGTAGGTATCGTGGTGGAAAGAGCCAAAGTGCTTTATTTCTCCTACGGTATGGATGTAGAGCAGTTTATGTCCAAAGTACAAACTTTAGTTCTGGCAAAAAAGTCAGACGAAGCTTTGTTGGTTTGCGGTCAAATGGAAAACAAACCAATGGCCAAGGCCTTCAAAACAATATTGGAAAAAGCCGATCGTGATGACGATGCGATTTTCCAAGCACACGACATTGCTATGGCAGAAACAATGCCCTTGTTCACTCGTAGATTACATTACTTATCAATGTTAGCCAACGTGGCTACTTTATTAGGTCTTCTTGGTACGATCCATGGTCTGATCTTATCGTTCCAAGCGGTAGCAACAGCTGATCCAGCCTTGAAGCAAACTTTACTAGCAAATGGTATTTCGGTGTCTATGTATACTACGGCTTTAGGCCTAGCAGTAGCGATCCCGGCGATGGTGTTTTATTCTTTCTTAGTTTCTCGCCAAAATCAATTGGTCGAGCAAATGACGGAAAAATGCGGAAAATTAACAGAACTTCTAACTGGTGCTCATATTCCGACATTAACCAGACAGACTGTTTTCC
>JAYVAZ010000120.1:0-4104 GCA_043750675.1 Pseudobdellovibrionaceae bacterium
CACAATGGCGACAAAGGAATTATTTCTAAGTTTGATGATAGAAATATTTCACCTTTGGTTAAAAAGTTAAAGAAAAAGAAGTCTCTGGTGGAGGGGCCACTAGTCCCGGATTCTGCCTTTACCAAAGCCAGCCAAAAAAAATATTCTTGTTTTGTGTGTCATTATCATGATCAAGGCTTAATTCCGTTTAAGATGACTCACGAATTTGACGAAGGGGTTCACTTAACTTTAGGAATATCTTTTTTTAGGGCATCGGTTGATCATGGGCCGGCCTTTGATATTTTTGGAAAGTCCAAGGCCAACATTGGATCTTTTTTAAGTGCCCTTGATTTTACGTTGGATTATATGAAGAAAGATGAGGGGTAGTTTATGCACAAAGAAGTTATTTTCAGAGAATACGACATTCGTGGTGTCTATAATGAACATTTCGATGATCAGTTTGCTTATCACTTGGGTAAAGCTCTCGTTTCCTATATTCACCGCAAAACCGGAAATAAAAAACCGCGTATTTCCATTGGAATCGACGCTAGAAAATCTGGTGTTTCCTTGCGTAAAAATATGGCTGAAGGAATTAAAGAATCTGGAGGCACCGCCGTTGTTATTGGTCTGGTTACGTCGCCAGTTACTTATTACACTACGTTTGATGGGCCAAATATCGACGGTGCTATAATGATTACGGGTAGTCACAATCCGCCGGAATACAACGGTTTCAAGGTTTGCTCAGGAAAACAGACTTTGTTTGGCGAAGAAATCCAGGTTCTGAAAAATATTATTAAAGATGAAGACTATTTAACGGGAAGCGGAACTGAAGAAGAGATTAATGTCTTTGATCAGTACGTCGAAAAATATAAAAAAGAATTCGGCAAAATGAAGCCAATAAAAGTGGTCCTCGATTGCGGGAACGGTGCCGCAGGATCGATTGCAAAAAGACTTTATGAAGCCATTGGGTTACAGCCGCTAGTTCTTTTTGAGAAACCGGATGGAACCTTTCCTAACCATCATCCAGATCCTACGGTTGAAAAAAACTTAGTCGACCTGAAGAAGGCGGTAAAAGAACAAGGCGCCGTTGTGGGAATTGGTTTTGACGGCGATGCAGATCGTATAGGAATAGTAGATCACAATGGTAAAATGATTTTAGGTGATGAGTTAATGGTCATCATCAGCCGATCTGTTTTAGCAAAAAACAAAGGTGCTAAAATAATTGGAGATGTAAAGTGTTCCGATCGCCTTTATGCCGACATTAAAAAACACGGCGGTGAACCGATTATGTGGAAAACCGGCCATTCATTAATCAAAGAAAAAATTAAAATTGAAAAATCTCCTTTCGGCGGTGAAATGAGCGGTCATGTTTTTTTCGCTGACAGAAACTACGGCTACGACGATGCTTTATATGCAGGATTAAGACTTTGTGAAATCATTTCCGAGACCGGGAAAAATATCCCCCAATTATTAGAAGGTTTACCGCATTCATTTAATACTCCCGAACTTAGAATCGATACTACCGAAGAGAAAAAAGTTCTTATTGTTGAAAAATTAAAAGAAAAGTTTTCCCTGTCATCCCCAGAGTATTCCACAAATTTATTGGATGGAATTCGCGTTAGTTACAAAGACGGTTGGGCCTTGGCTCGTGCCTCAAACACTCAGCCTGTTTTGGTTTTAAGATATGAATCTAGTACCGAAGCTGGATTGAAACGAATCCAAGATTCTTTTGAAAGCATAGTAAATCAATACTTATAGTTTTCTTTTACTTCTTTAGATCAATTAAATTAAAAAGCCAAACTGTTATAGTTTGGCTTTCTGACTCTTTTTGCTCACTTCGATAAGTAAATCGAAGATAAGACCACAAACAAGTGGTCTATTTAAATTAACTACATGTGGCCGTTTAAAGCGAATGCAACAACTAGAGCGTAGATCACTAGAGACTCGATAAGAGCCAATGCGATGATCATTGGAGTAAAGATTTTTGGCTGAGCAGCTGGATTTCTTGCGATACCATCTAATGCTGCAGCGGCTGTTTTACCTTGACCTAAAGCACCACCTAAAGCGGCAACACCAATAGCGATACCCGCACCGATTGCGATCATACCATTGTCACCACCAGCTGCGCGTGCTGCTTCTTGAGCCATAGCTGCATTAGCTACTAAAGAAGTCGCTGCAACTGCCAATAATTGTTTTGTTGTGTTTTTCATATAATTTCTCCTTGTTTTAATTTTTCTAATTTAATGATCGTGAGCCGTCGCCATAGCAATGTAAACCATCGACAACAGCGTAAATACGAAAGCCTGCACTACGCAGACAAAAATACCTAATAAATAAAATGGGATCGGTAGTCCGATCGGGAATAGATCTAGAAATAATCCTACAACTGTGTGATCGCCGGCCATAACATTCGCTAAACGCAATCCCAAACTTACCGGACGTACGACGTGAGAAATCAATTCAACCACAACCATCAAAGGAGCCAACCAAATAACCGGTCCCATAAAATGTTTTAAATATCCCCAGCCGTTGGCTTTGATGCCCATGATGTTATAAACGAAAAACATAAATACACCCATTGCCAGGGTGGTGTTCAAATTTTCTGTCGCCGGCATCATTCCGGGAATAAGACCAACTAAGTTGTTTGCCAAGATAAACAGAAAGATAGAAGCAAACATCGGCACAAATTTTCTTCCATGCTCACCGATAACCATTTCGGTTAGTCCGAAGATAAATTCTACGATCACTTCGAAAATACCTTTTACCGAAATACCTTCTGCAGGAATGGCCGCGGCTTCGCCCGCGCCAATGGTTCTTGCGGCAACTATACTCATTAGTACCAGTAATGCAGAAATAATTGCGGCCGTAGCCACGTGGGCGTATTCATGACCCACACCAGGAATTAGTGAAGTAAATGTGAAATGCATTAGGCCTCGCTTTGTTCTTTATCTTTGAAAATTACTGATTTGATCAATGCCGGGAAAATTAAACTAAAAATTCCTAAACAAAACCAAACTACACTTACTTCGAATCCAAATACCGGCTTCGAAAAAATGAAATAAATCAAAAATCCTAAAATCGCGTATTTAATTACAATGATAGACGTGCTCAGGGCAATTAATTTTTTACTAAAAACAAGTTTCCACATCACGGTCAGGGCACACAAATTCGCCAGCATTATCAGGGTGCCCAGAAGATACGAAATCGAATTTTGCTGAGTGTCATAATACCAAAGAAAACTGCTCATAATTAGAGCAATAATAAGATAGAGGCTAATAACTAATTTCACTGGTTCTACTTATTTGAAATCCCGATCGAACGCAATGTGATTGACCGCCTTTGCTTAATAATTGTACTTTCCTGCCATCGGAGGTTTTATGAAAACAATTCTTTTCCTGGTTTTTTCATTTTTGTTAGGTTCAGCTGCCTTTGCTCAGACTCCTTGGCCACCCTCAAACAACAGCCCTCTTGATGGGGTGTGGAGATCAACTGATCCCTATGCAGTAAGTCCTTTTATGTCTGTAACTACAGGCCTTAGGATTAACAGAAACATTCTGGAAGTTACGGCTTACTGCCAAACCGCGGCCGGACAAAAGATGTCTGCTACTGTTGCCTCTCCAATTGCAATTAGAAATGGTGAGATCCGCGTATTGCAGGCTCTCTATGCGAATACCTATCTTTGGGGTTTAAATTGCACAGCCACCACCTCCCGAACAATTCTATATTATAATTTGAACGCGGATCAGTTAGAACTTTACGACTATCAAACCGGTAATTATTTTAATTTTCGCAGAATTTTTTAATTTGAAGAGCTAGGGCCTGAATCATGATTTTGTTCAGGCTCAACTGGCGGTTCGCTTTTTTCGATATTTTTTGCCATTACAACCATTTGGTAAATCCATCCGCCAAGACCAAGCATAGATAAAAAAACCATTATTAAGCCCTGAGAATTGTACTTTTGATCCAGAAGTCGACCCAAATAAATACAGGCCAACATAATTCCAACCAGTTCAATTCCCATAGCGGCAAAGACGATATAACGATTGTTCTTCATTTTTTAAAGCCTTTTGCGCCGGGTAGATTTTTTTGCCTATCAACCAGTTTTTTAATTCTTAACTCGACATA
>JAYVAZ010000121.1:0-2374 GCA_043750675.1 Pseudobdellovibrionaceae bacterium
TTTAATATGTTTAGCTTGTTCAGTAGTTGAACCTTTAGTAACGGCTACTTTTTTAACGCTACCTAAATATTCTTCAGTATTCTTTTGAGCAACCGAAATCTCGGTTACGGGTTTTGCGGCAACTCCTGCTGCAACCGCGAATTGCGCGGAAACCGTAAAAACCATTCCTAAAATAAACATCTTTTTCATAACAACCTCTCGTTTAGTAAAAAAATAATATCAAATCTTAATAGTTCAAAATTAATGCCTATCTAACCTTGTTTATAGGTGCATTAGATTGGCCCTTATTCGCTTGTTGCTCCAATTTGTCAGTATACTGTTTAATAGTTTGACCATTTGCTAATTTACTTTGGATTTCCATCCAGTTAGCTGTGTTCGACATTAAGGCCAGTATACCCAACTCTTCAAACAACCCGTTGATCTTCTCCAGGCTGTATACAACGATTTCGCGTGACTCCTGAGGTAACAGGAATTCAGGTGGCATTTCAAACTGCTTCGCGCTGGTATTGCCTAAGGTTCCCATCAACTTCGCGATGTATTCAAGGCGATCGTGGACTTCTTTAATTTTCTTCATCATTTTGATGTTTTCCACCGGACTGACTTCTGAAATATTGATGTCTTTCAACCAGTTCGCAACGGTTTCGAAGTCTTCAAGAAGGTACTTTTGGAACTTCAAAGTCTTCCCATACGTTTTTTTATTTAGTACCTCACGTTGACCTGTCCAGTTGGGCACTAGATATAGAGAGTTCTTTGTAGTTAAAGTAAGGTCCATATTATAGGGATCTTGTTTATCTAACGCTGCTTCCAGTAGTGCCGAAGTTCCCCGTTTATAGAATTCGTTGTTTACGGTTCTAGGTTGAAATTTATCCTCTACAAAGTACTTCTCCGCTACGGTATCGTGTTTCATCGATTCATAGTTATCTTTGAAGACTTCACCTAAAATCATCAAATAGACTTTTAACTCTTGTTTGATATTTTTAATAATTCCATTATGGGCAGCCTTGCTAGAGTTAAAAACGGAAAAGTCCTGTTCAAACATAGTTTCACTGAGTAAGTTTTTAACAACCTGAAATTGTCTTCCGAACATATCAAAGGCCTGTACCATTTGTGACTCGGTCTTTAGCTGCCACCACTGTTCGAAAGCCTTGTCGTTGTCTTTAGCCCCATAAATCTGGGGATTGGAATTACGAATCAGGTATTCGATCACTCCCACGTTATCTGGGCGATTAATGTTGTAAAGACCCTTTTCGATATCAAAAGTATACAGATAGTTATTTGGTAAATTTCTTTGAATCGCAATCGTTCGGCAAAAGTCTTCTGCCCTATTATTTGGGTATATAATTTTCGGAGGTAAAAATTTAGCTGGGAAACCTTTGGTCATGGCGATGACGGCCTTGTTTTCATTCGCATCAGGCCCGCAAACCATTTGATTAATAAAGTAATCAGATGGCCTTTCCAAGGAAACTGCATATTGCGATTTAGGGAAATCCACGGCTTTTAAAACCGTATTGTATGCTGGGGCAATTTCTAAACTGTACAAAAACCCGCGTCCCTTTTCCATAAGGGGAGTCCACGGTCCTAACATTTCTCTGATGGTAAAAATATAACTAGTAATTTGTGAAGAGGTATTTACTGGCGATAATTCACGCATTGTTTTTTCAATCAGGAAGTAGGCCTTCGTTTTTTCATCGAAATCATCGGCTCTTAGGTATTCTCTTAATTTGGTAAAGAATTCCAATTTATTTGGATACGAACGCAAAATTCTTTCGGATAGGGTACCCTGCTTAAATAAACTATCAATATAGTCTGCAACTTCTGTTAACGTTGTTTCTTGATGTCTTTCAGCGATACCAGGATCAGTTACAAATCGATCATCCTCTTTGGCAAAAGCTTTTTGGCTGACACCAAATAGGGGATAGGTTCTTTCAAGTCGTTTTTTAGTTTTGCCATATTTGGAATTTTTTAACTCAATCATAAATGCTTTATAGAATGTTTCGGAAGCATTATACATTCCTACTAGTTGTTGTAAGTACATACTCCAGTTGTTGTAAGCATCTGTCGTTTTAGTTAAATTAAATTTTCTAAAATCTGACATTTTTTCCGAAAAGGTCTTCATGTAATAAATCGTGCTATTACAGTTTTCTTTTTTGTATTTTTCACATTCAAAAGCACCTGTAAGGTTCTCCCAATTTTTTCCTTTGGCGATCAGGATTTGCTTTAGCAAATCATTGGCGGCGTTATTCGCCCGGTTACCGTCGACGGTATTTTTCCATATACCACTGACAAAATGCTCCATGTGGGTTTGAACTTCGGTAAAACCAATAACATTTAAGGTTTGATTTGCTAACCAAGTCATTCCCTTAAGTTCGAAGCC
>JAYVAZ010000122.1:0-8622 GCA_043750675.1 Pseudobdellovibrionaceae bacterium
GATCTGGCAATCTTCAATAAGTACCGCAGACTGACATCGAGGTAAGTAATCTAAATTGTTCGATACGAAAAGACGTGTTTTACCGTGTAAAAATTTAATTATCACCTCATTGAAAATATAATCGGCCACTGATCTATCCAATGCGCTCAGTGAATCATCGAAAATATAAATTTCTGCTTGTTGATAAAGCGCTCGAGCTATACAGAGTCGTTGTCGCTGACCCCCCGAAAGAGATTGCCCCCGCTCTCCAACTTTGGTGAGATCTTTTTCAATAAAAGCCTGTACTTCATCAAAGAGTAAAGTCATTTTTAAAACTTTCTCAAAAAGGACAGGATCAAAAGCTTCATCTAAAATAATATTATCACGAAAGCTTCGATTTAAAATCCAAGTCTGTTGCGATACAAATGAAATTTTTCCAAGGCGCGACAATCGACCTTGAATTAATGGCAATTCTTCAATAATAGAATTTAAAAAAGTCGATGTTCCAGCCCCAGTTCTTCCAACAATAAAAGACAATTCGCCTGGAGAAAAATCAATATTAACATTGGTGAATAGCTTCTGACCCATTCTTTCAAACTCGGCATTTTCAAAAATTATCTCACCCCTCTTTGCATTTTGATCAGCGTTGGATCTGGTCTCTTCTGAATTTAAAAACTTGAAAACTCGAGTGCAGCTTACAAAACTATCCATTAAATTAATCCAAATAGCGGGAAATGCCAGAATCGGGGACCGCAATAAGCCTAAAATTGCTAATGTAGGAAAAATATCTGAAATGAGCAGTCGGTGTCCTAGTGCCAAATAGGTAGAAAAAGTAACTATCGTTACGAAAATCGGGCTAGCCATAAAAATAAAGTTAAGAACAGCTGTTTGCCAAGAATAATCACGCAGTCCCGAGATTTCATTTTTCCTGATTTTATTTACTTTTTCGAAAAATACACCTTCCCAAAGATAATTTTTTATCGTTCGTATTCCATTCAAAATTTCAACGACAACCCCCAAACGGGAATCACCTAGTTGTGTGAGACGGCCAATACTTTTTTCCAACTTTTTAGCATATAAATTGGAACAAATTAAAAATGCAAGTAAAGTAGCGATTCCAGAAAAACAAGCCACTCCGATAATTTCATACAACATGAACATAGAGGTGAATATGACAGTGATAGACAATATTAAGTAATTCAAGCACTGAAAGCCAATTGCTATTTTTTGAGTATCAGAAGCTATCAAATTAATAACTTCCCCAGAATTCAAGTTAGCTTGATTATTAAAATCTAATTTTAAAATCTTTTCATAGACTACCACATTTAACGAAGACTTAATTTTTAAGGCTATCCTCCATCCTGTCTGAAAACACAAATGAAGTGCCGTCCAAGCAAAAATTCCGCTAAGCAATAACGAAATGGCCAACTTATATCCATGCTGGGCTGAAACTGTTGGATCAGAAAAAAAAACTAAAATGAGTTTTAGCAAATAAGGCGAAAATGTATTAAAAAATGAATGAATGAATACAAAAAGGACCGATAGCAAAATCAGAAGTTGATGTTGCTTCAATAAAATATAAAAAAGTGGATTCTTTTTTTTTTTACTCTTGTACTTTTGAAAGTAAACTTTAAAAGTTTCCCCTTGCTTCGAAGCCAATTCATCAGTAGGTCGATTAGGAAGATCCTCAATATCTAATTTTGAATTCATTCCCTTCTGAAATACCGAGCTAAATTGAACAAACGAGATATATTCAAAATATTTTTGAAAAATATTTTTTAGTTTGGTTCGATTGGATTTCATTTTCAGGCGCATTAATATTTAACCAATCTGAACTTGTATTTTATTAAGCATTTCATTCAATAAGGTTTCAACTTCCTTTTGATCAGGAAAACTTAAAAATCCACTTAATGCCAAATTTTCAGTATCATAATTTACTTCCTGTTCGTCAGGATTTTTTTCTTCAGTTAAGTTCCAATATTTAATAGCGGGATGACTTTTGAACTTTTCATACCCAGATAATTTATACTTCGAACCTTTGGCTATGTGATGTTTAGGAAACATAAAACATCCGTAGGTATTTTTATCATCCAATTTCAATTCCAAAGAAGGATCTATGGTTCCTACTCTAGCCGCCAAATCTAAAAGCAATGGATTCCAACCAATTTTTTGCTCTAAATTATCTACAATGAATCCGCCACCAAATCGAGGCGCAACTTCAAGAAAAACCAAACCGGAATCACTTAAAATCATCTCCAAATGAAAAAAACCATCTTGTATTTTTACTGCCTTCAGAAAAGGCAAGATTTTTTTGCAAAGAGGACCGTTGGTTTCTAATTCAAAAGAAGCCATGGGCATACCCTTGGCAAAATCCAAACAATTGCCAAGATATTTATTTGCACAAGTAAATAGAGGCTCACCGTCCGACATAATTCCATCAAAATGAAGAATGTCCCCCTCGACAAATTCTTCAATTTCAAACCGATCCCTGTTTTCGTTGGATACAAAATCTACCGCAAGTTCCGGGCTTGAAAATACTTCCACTCCAATACTTGCATGTCCGTCACGTGGCTTAAGAATAGTCTTCCCAGACCATAAAAGTGCATTGGACCTTAAACTAACTTCAGCCTCTTTCACCGTTTGGAATCGAGGTGCCCTCAATCCACTTTTTAGCACTGAAGTCTTCATATAAACTTTATCTAAGCAATTTAAGATCTCTTTTTGCGTTGATCCTTTTGCATGATAGGCCTCACGTAATATCGCGGTCTCGCTGATCTCTTCATCAAGACCCGATGAAGTGACCACACGATCAAATCTTTCCGTTGCTGGTATCAATTTCAATATCGATTCTGAGATACGTCCATTCTCGGGTCGTATAACCTTTTTACAAGATAACTGCTTAGGTAAAGAAAGAATACTCTGTTGAGTACCTACATAGGTCACATCATGTATATTATGATCAATAACTTTTTCCGTTGGTAAGGCAGCATAGGGAATACGGTGGATAATTAGAATTTTCATTTTAAAATTAAAACATTAAATAAATCAATTTTCAACTTTGAATTAGAATGAACAATATAGACAAACTAATGCATTCTGCGCCACCATCAGTTTGTATGATGTTAAACTAGTTGAACTGGTAGCCCCAAATTAAGCAAACACTTGATTGCAAAGGAGTTTGAGCCTCCAGCGCGCGAGCTGCGGACAACCCATTCGCTGCATTCAATTTTAATTTAGGCAAGCTTACAATTTATCATCTTAATTGAATTGAAATTCGTCACTCATATAAAAGCCTTTGATACAAATTAATGTTTTTGAGGTTCATCTTTGTGCCCAAATGACGAAATTAGGCCTCAGGCCAGAGGCCATTTGGCAGTACTCAGCAAACGAGAAGAAGAGCATTATGAGCATTGCTCCGAGGGGTTGTTAACAAAGGATGGGTATAAGCGACAACTAGAAAAACTGTCGCTTGAAAGGGCAGAAGCTGAAGCAAAATTGGAATCTACGGAGAACATAGTAAAGTCGCCGTTAGAAGAAAAAGAAAAATTTTTGCTCGAACTATGTAAGCGTCAGGAATCAGATTGGAAAAAGGGATGCGCCGATGAACGAATAGCACTTATGAAAAGGTTCTGCTCGAACTTTCGGTTGAGTGGCGTAAGCCTTGAATTTGATTTGAAAAAACCGTTTTTGAAAGTCTTAGAATTTAAAAAAACACTGCTAATACAAATTGGTGCAGCAACCCGAATACGGGACGAATCACCCCTACTACATTGATTTTATTCAGATTTGCCTCGCCGTCAAATTTATAAATAACGACGAAATCAGGGAACTTTACCAAGAACAGGGCCTGACAATCAATCAAATCGCCGCCAGATTTAAGGTTTCCAGGACCGTGATTCAGTGCCGGTTGCGTGAGCTGCGAATCCAACAAAGCATCCCAGCCAACAAATTAAATGACCCGCAAAACTACCGCTGCCGGGTTGCTCCTTATGGGTATGCTGTTGAGTCCGGAAAGCTTGTGCCCAATCGCCTTGAAGTGAAAATCTGTCGGCTCGTTGTCCAACTGGTCCAGCGCCAAGGTAAAACCCATAGTGAAGCCGCCCGTGAGCTTTCGCGGTTGGGCCACAAAAACCGTTCTTGCAACACCGCCTGGGATAGCAAAACAATTTTTAACATTTTAAAACGATGGAAAAACAAACTTTAACCAAAGGGGAACCTATGAAAGATATGATCAGCACCGCCATTTTAATTGCTACGGTTTTTGGGAGCACTGTAGCCGCCGAAAAAATCTATAGCTCGGTCCGTGAGGCCACACTGATGAAAGCGGCCACCGGGCTTCCGAGACTATCGCCGTTTGCGGCAAGCCTCACCCGAAAACAAAATCGGGCCAAACAAAAAACTCCAACTAAAACTGGATCAACCCATAAAGAGGAGAATTATATTGAGCACAAATGATATTTTGAAATGGCCACCTTAGCAAAATCGTCAAAAGTGCTTCCTGATCTTTCTCCATTTGCCAAACAGCTACCAAAAAATACTACAAAAGAAAATATAAGTCCTTGCCTTAACTACCGTTAGAGTAAAGTTTCGACCCGATCTCATCCATTCCAGTTTGGCAGACGTTGGTCCGGGGAACTTTAAGTTTCTTTGAAAATCAACCGATGCCAACACTATGAACTTACTGACCTATACATTTTCATTATTCTTGACTTTTTCATTCGCCGGCGGGCCAACAGAACAAGACGTAAAAAAATACTTGCTCCCTGTTGAAAGTGCAAATCCAACCGAGCTTAAAAAATTGGGTCCAAATATTCTGCCTATTATTGCAAAAATCTATCTAAAGTCAGATGACAAGACAAAGGCAACTTTGGCTTGGGTATTTTATGAATTAGGCTGGAAATCACCCGAAGCTAAGGCAGCCATGATGCCTGACGTCCACACGAAAGACTCTAAGTTGCGACTACAGGTTCAGTGGGCGTTGGGACGGGTCAGCGATGACAGTGATGTTGTACAGACTTTATTGAACAATATGCAGAGTGATGAAAACCCACTTTTTCGTGACAAAGCGGCCTGCGCGCTGGCCAGCGATCAAATTCATTTGAATGAGAAACAAAAAGTTCAACTTTTTGAAGGTCTAATCAAAGCCTTAAATGACCCGAAAGAAGATGTGAGAAGCATTGCGATCAAGGCCCTGATGATTCAAACGGGTCAAACCAAAGGCTTTGATGCTAGAGCACCGGCTTCGGTCCGAGAAACTAAAATTCAAGATTGGAAGTCATGGCTCGAAAAATACAAATCCAATTTATAATAAAAGCCTTGGTCCTTACCGTAATTAGCACCATTTTCAATTCATCTCAGGCTGCTTTAAGTGCCGATCAAATTCTACTCAATTTCAGTTTTGAAGATGCCGAGCTAAAACCAAACCGCAATAATTTCTCAATTTTTGAAAGTGGCAAAGGCTCGGTAAGGCAGTCTACACGTTATCATTATAGTGGATATCATTCTTTGGAAATCATCGATACGCCGGGAGATAAACAATTTCCCGAGCTTCAGGGTTACTTCCCGCTTCGAGAAACCGGGAAACTATATCTTCGATTTTCTTTACTAACAACGACTCCCGAAGAAAGTCTTAACATTGCTTTGGCGGGACCAGCTTCATTTTCGCTAAAAAAAGATGGAATTGGATTTTGGCTCTCATCAAAAAACGGCTGGATCTATCACACCACCGATAGCATACCCACAAAGTTATTTCAAATACGCGGGTTAGTTTGGTATACATTCAAAATCATTTACGATATCGAGACGGGAACTTACGATATTTCGGTTACTGAAGAGGGTCGTTCTAGCCCTTTTGTAAATTTAAAAAAACAGTGGAATGCTCCCCACCAGCCAGGTTCAAAGGTAGATAAGTTTTCTTTTATTGGAGATCTTGGTACCGACGACTCGCCTGTTTCATACTACATTGATGACATCCTTGTAGGAACTGATCAAAAAATTGATGAATTACCATTTAGACCCCAGACTCGAAAATCTCTGAGCTTTGACGGTTGGCATGAACTTAAAAAGGTGACTGGCATTAAACCACAATGTCCGACCATTTTTGAGCCGAGTGATCTTGGAATTGAGTCAAGTCACCTTGAGCTTCTGAAATCTTTAGGGCTGATAGAAGCAATTAAAGAAAGTATGCTCGGAAATGGCAAACAAATTCCGACTGGGAATGCAGACCCCAAGATAGAGAATTTAATTAAAGCCATAAATGCATGGAGCCTTGGGTGTACAGCGTTGAAAAGTGGCGATGCGGTAGCTGCGGAAAATGCTTTTCGTCTGGCAGTGAACCATCAGCCTTATACCAAAATGTATCCTCTTGTTTTAGCGCTGTCATTAGCTGCGCAATCCAAATGGTCAGAGGTTGATGAGATTACACAAGAAATTTATACCCAGTGGGCAAATGACCCACGTTTTGATATGGCTCTTGCTGTCATGGGTCTTATGCACCAAAACCTTAAAATATCCGCAAAAATTTTAGAAAAGTTCTCTCCCCAAATTGCTAATGACCTTAAAGACCCTTTGATTCAAAAAATTTGGCAGGGGCTTTCAGACCGTTCAATATTAAACGAAGTAAAAATAAAGTACCCTCTTCGGTGGAAAGAAATTATCGCGGCACCACAGGTCGCTGAAAAATATTTTTATGTTTTGCTATGGCAAGGCCAATTCAATCAGGCTTTCGAGTTTGCGGATAAAATACATACTCAATTAAAAAAAATGAGCGGGGCTACCGGAGTCTGGGGAATTCTTTCAGGAGACGCGTTAGTTTTTGACAAAAAACTAACCGAGGCCATTGCTCAATATACACAGTCGCTAACAGAACAGAATAGCAAAAACCAATTGATACTGTTACTTCGTCTTGCCGACGTATACTCAAAGATGGGTGACCTAGAAAACGAAAAGAAAATTCGCTCAAAAATAAACAGCTTATAAACGGAGGCAGAAAAAATTGGTAATTATTTTAATTTACATTTCGCTTCTCATTTTAGCTGGATTTTGGCTTAAGCTTTTTTTGACCAAGCGACGGCAAGGTTTGGAGATTGGTGGAATTTCATTTTTGATTATGCTAGCTGTAGGATTTTGGACGGTTTTTCAGTCGCGTTCTTCAACGGCAGCGATCGGGATCGTATTTCTTCCATTTTACGCCTGCCTGTGTGGGCTTCTCGGATGGTTGTTTGCAAGGTACAAAAATCATTCTCAATTTGCTATGCGTATTATGGCGTGGGCCTTTCTGGCAGCCAATCTAATTTTATATTCGCTCTGGATACGTGATGCCTTTCAACAAAAACATAAAAATAACGAACGCGACAAAGTACATGCTATTCGAGAAGAAAAAATTAAAGAAAATCGCAAGTTTATTCAAAACAAACTTACTGAAAATAAAGGCCATGAAGCCGATTGGCTGAACCCTGAAATTCTAAACCGTGAAAAAGACGATCTTTTCTTAATACCTGCGCTGGAGACGTCTTTCGTAAAACCAGAGGTATTAGAAAAATTGAGTCATTCGGAGTTTTCAAGCGTCACCCTCATGGTGGCTCGAAACCCGCTCACCTCCTCACAAACTTTAGGAACAATTTACGCTAACAACTCAGCAGATGGATACTATAATCAGGCTCTTGCCGCTCATAAAAATACTCCCGTTGAGATTTTACGAGTGTTATACGAACATTCAAAACCCCACCTTCCGATGGATAAATGGCTGGCAGAAAACCCATCAACACCAAAGGACATTCTGTTAAAACTTTCCAAATCCAAAGAAGTTTCGGTTATTATGTCCCTGATGCAAAATACTGTTGTTGACTGCGAACTCACTCGTTTAGTCCAAGCTAATTTAAACCGTCGTGATCTCGTTGACACATATAAATATCTATATAATGTGCGAGCCTTAACAAACGAGTTCCATGTCCAGAAATGCCAACCGAGCAAAAGTCTATGATTGAAAAAATCACGACTGAACATGAATCCGTAAAAAATGAAGGACAGAAGCGTTTCTGGATGCGACTTTTATTTCTCGCAGTATTTTCTATCGCACACGCCTTTTTGACTGTATTGACGATCTCACAAAGTCTGTCTTATTGGGATCGTTCCGAACCGCACAAATTTAAACAGGCCTTACACATTATTCAACAGATTCTTGAATTTCCTGTCTTATTTTTATCTAAATATTTTGAAATAAATAAGTATTTTCCTGGATTATTTGGTTGGACATTGTTTCTATTGAATAGCTTGGTTTGGGGTCTTGCCATTTGGCGATTACTTGAATGGTTCGGCAAAAGTCGTTTTTCTTTTTGGGCCTCTAAGAGCGATCAACATCAGAAATAGACCTAATGCGAGCATCGGCCCCCAGGGAATCCAATTCATAATTGGTCTTTCAATGATCGCATGAACGGGATCGTCAGGATCGTATAATACAGTTGTCTGTGACTTTAGGCCAGCTGCCGAATTTGAACCTACGCTATCCTGAAAACGCACCACTTGATCGTTTATTTGAAATTCAACAAGGCCGCGTCCCGAAAGTGGTAGAAATTAAAAAGGGAGTACTCCAGAATGGTTTAATTACAAGCTAAACCATTAAAACAAAAGGAGAACTCCCCCATG
>JAYVAZ010000123.1:0-10850 GCA_043750675.1 Pseudobdellovibrionaceae bacterium
TAATAACGTTGGTGGCGCTGGGATGAGTTACATTGCCGGAATGATTAACACCGCGGTACAAACCGACGGTGTGGATGATTGGGTTGATATCGGTGCGGACGCTTCTTTGAACTTCACTGCTTCGACTCCGTTTACATTTTCGGGTTGGGTCAAGGCTAACGAAAACGTAGGACCATTTATGTCCTTTCGGGACTCCGCAAGTGGAATGGCGATGTTGGAGTTTGGTGTCGGAAATAATGGGGTTACCAGCGTCAATGGAACCGCAAATATTTTAGTCCGCGATTTATCCGGTAACACTTACTCAACCTTTCAAGGACCGGTGATTTACGATGGTTCTTGGCATCTTTATTCGGTTTCGCGAAATGCTGGATCGACTATTTCCTTATACATTGATGGGGTTTTTATCGGATCGACATCTGGTGCGGGCACGGGTGGTAATTTAACCGCCAATATGCGTGCCTTAGGTTCGGATCGCTATTGGGCGACCAACGGAGGGGGCTCGGCAGATCAAAATTATTTAGCGGCGGGGATTGACCAATTTGAAATTTCCACGGTCCAACGTACTGCCGACTGGTTGTTGATGGATGTGAATGCGGCGAAGGATAACGTAAATATTATTTACCGGGAAGAACTGAACAGTACTAGTTTAGTGAATGCTACTTTGCAGTTGGCTTCGACTTACCCACAAAACGTTTCGGTACCATATACCGTGACAGGAACTTCCACATCAGGAACGGATCATAATTTAGCTTCGGGTACGGCGGTAGTCACTTCTGGCAACACCACGACTAATATTCCAGTGCGCATCTACAGCGACGATAATACTGAAGGCAGTGAAACCGTGGTGATTACCATGGGTACTCCGGTGAACGGGCGTAAGGGGTCATTAGATGTTCACACAATTACAATCAATGATGATGTAAATGTTGCGCCGGTAGCGAATAACGACACGGTAAATATCACTTCACTGATGGGCACGGTTGCGATCAATGTTCTGGCGAACGATAACGATGCCAATGGCGACGCGTTGTGGATTCAATCCAATACGAATCCTGCCAGTGGCACCTTAGTAAAGAATGGCAGAACTTTAACATACACACCAGTAAATGATTTTCCGGCCAGCGAAAGTTTTACTTATGTCGTGACTGACAAACGCGGTGGCACGGCCACTGGTACGGTAACGATTAACTATCAAATTCCATTTACTTGGACCGGTGCAGCCGCGGATGGTATTTTCGGCACGGCCGGAAACTGGTTGGGTGGGGTTGCGCCGACCGCTGCGAATACCGCCTATTTTAATAACGGTTGTGCGGCAAATTGTAACTTAAATACAAACGCGACCGTTAATGTCGCTGGTATCCAAATAAATTCCAGTTACTCGGGAACTTTTACCCAATCTAATATCTTTAACGTGGGCGTGTCGGGGTGGACGCAACGAGCGGGAACTTTTACAGGCGGTAGCGCCAATATTAATATCAACGCAGGGTTTTTCACACTTGCCGGTGCAAGCACCGTGTTTACTTCGACTACGGGGAGATTGATAGTAAATAATTGGGCCGGCAACAATGGCGATCCTATATTTAAAGTTGGTACCGGAGCGACATTTAACCCAGCTTCTGGAATCGTTCGTTTCAGCGCGGCCGCATTCTGGGCCAGTTATCCTACATATTACATAGATGTCCCTAACCTGTTTCAATTCAACGATGTTGAAATCCATCAGGCTGCGGCCTGGAATGTAAATAGTGTGGGTTATTCACCGGTTCCAGGGAGAACTATTGTCGTCAATGGAAACCTGACTCATGGAATAAGTAGTTACGTTAATGCCTCCGGGATGTCCAAAATCGAAGGTGCTTGGCAGGTAAAGGGTGACTTTTATATCGGCAGTGATGCGATCGGTGGTACTGGAAGTGTGACTTTAAATAATACGACCGCGCAAAAAATAATTGCCGATGCTACGGGGTACACGGCAGATCTGATCATTAATAAAACCGCCGGCGCGGTGACGATGCAGATTGGTTCGAACACTTTACACGTGCGTGCATTCTATTTGGATCAAGGCACGTTCACTGCTCCATCAACACTTTTAGAAAGTTTTAATTTCAATGCCGGAAATGGCACCACTGTGTTTAGAATAGCCAGTGGCACTACTTTTAATACCAATAGTGGAACGGTGAAAATATCATCTACCGCTGGTTGGGCTACATACAATACTTATTACGTAGACGTTCCGGACTTTTTCAATTTCAACAATTTAATTTTGCATCAAGCCGCGGCTACAAATAGTAACTCGGTTACCTACGCGCCGGTCGGCGCACGAACCATTGTGGCGGCGGGAAACCTTACTATCGGCGCTAGCCAATTTACGGCGGCGCAGGGGCATATCAAGGTCGCAGGTTTTTGGCAGGTCATCGGCAATTACTCCATTGGCAACGAATCCATAACTGGCGGTACCGCTGCGATTACAGTCAACGGTACGGGAGCGCAGTCAGTATCCCAATCA
Source organism: Pseudobdellovibrionaceae bacterium (assembly GCA_043750675.1). Lineage (GTDB taxonomy): Bacteria > Bdellovibrionota > Bdellovibrionia > Bdellovibrionales > Bdellovibrionaceae > JAYSSX01. The sequence goes on from JAYVAZ010000123.1 coordinate 2,501, forward strand.
GCAAGCACCGTATTGCCAGGTGGAACACTGACCGTAAATAAGGCCTCGGGAACCGCAACCCAAACAACAAGTGTTAGTTTAGTAACGGCTGGCCAAGATTTTACTTTAACGGCTGGAATATATAATTTGGCCGGATTTAATTTGGCTGTGAATGATTTGCTAACAATCAGTAGCGGCGCGAAACTTTTGTGTAACGGTGGAACCGCAACGGCGGCCAGTTGGTCAATTGTTGGAGAAATTTCTTGTGGGACTTCCATCGGAATTACTTGGACGGGAGCAACGGGAGATAATCTGTGGAGTACGGCAGGAAACTGGTCTAACAATACCATTCCGGGTGCCACGGATGTGGCTATCTTTAACGGTAGTTGTGCGGGTGCGAATTGTAATGCGCAAATTGATTCCAATATTTCGGTACGCGGAATAAATATGGTCAGCACTTATACGGGAACGTTAACCCAAAATTCCACGCGCACGCTGACTCTGGGAACTGCGGGATACCTTCAGGCGGGCGGAACATTTGCCGGTGGAAACACCGATATTACAGTGAATGGTACTTTTAATATAAGTGCAGGAACCTTTACTTCAACAACGGCTAATTTAAAATTAAATTCCCATTTAACAGTTACCGGCTCACCCACTTTTAATCATAATTCAGGGACGACAAGATTTTATAATTCAGCAGGAACCTCTAATTTAACACCAGGCAGTTTAGATTTTTATCATGTTAGTTTTGTCGGTTTTGCTTCGATATTTAATGTGACCGGAACTTTAAAAGTATTAGGTGATCTGTTATTGGCAGATACAGATACGAGTTATTACCAAAGAATAAATGGTGGAACTATAGATGTTAAAGGAAATGTCAGCTCCACCACCAGAGGTTATCCCGGATCCACCGTCGTTAAGTTAACAGGTGCAAGCAGTCAGACCTACACTTCAGTGGCATTAGCTTATAACCCAGCCGTTGAAATAGCCTCTACAGGTGGAACTGTGACCTTGTCTGGAACAATTAATTTTATGAACATCTACACGTTTACATCGGGAACTTTGGATGCCACTGGGTCTTCAGTGATATTTAATCAGATTAATAATGGTGCGATAGCTGTTATACCTGGAACTGGTAATTATAATAATGTCACATTTTTAAATTCTTCAGCTTATGCACATACAATCACTGGAACGATGAATGTTTATGGAACACTCACATTACAAGGTAGTTCGACGTCACCCTATGGGGGATTAAACGGTGGAACTATCAACGCCTATGGAAATGTTAGTTTTGCGAACAAAGGATTATATGGAACAACGCTGGTGAAAATCATAGGAAGTACCAATCAGACTATAACCGGAGTTTCTACCGCAGCCATAAATCCTTTTGAAATTGCTTCAACCGGTGGGACGGTCACCTTTTCAGGAAGTTTTAATTTTGGTGGTGCTTATACTTACACTTCTGGGGTTGTCGATACGACAGGTACTACAATGAATTTTTGCACATTTCCTGGCGGCGCTATTCCTATAGGCGTAGGAAATATTGTTTATAATAATGTGACCTTCAGTAATACCTCCTCGTATTCACACACCATTACAGGGACTATGACGGTTAATGGAAATTTAATTTTAAGCGGAGTATCTACTTCGCCATACGGTGGATTAAACGGCGGGACTATATTGGCTAGTGGAAATGTTTCCAATACTACATACGGTTTAACGGGAAGTACTTTAGTAAAACTGGTTGGCTCCAGCAATCAAACGTTAACAGGAACTACGACAGGGGCCTTTCCAGCATTAGAAATCGCTTCTACCGGTGGAACGGTCAGCTTAAGTGGAGTTATTTGGCCAATTACCAGTTACAAGTATACTTCGGGAACAGTAGATGCAACGACTTCAACTCTTTCATTTACAACTGCTCAAACTATTAAGCCTGGTAGTAGCGTAACCTACAACAATGCTTCTTTTGCCGGAAATCAAATCACGCAAAACTTAAATTCTGAAACTTTGAATGTTAATGGATCATTGACTTTTGCGGATACCTATTCTTCGCCGGGATCATTAAACAGTGGGACCATAAACGCTGCGGGAAATGTCACATTTTCTAGTTACGGAAAGTACGGTAGTGCGGTTTTAAATATGACAGGTACCACGACAACAAATTTAAGTATTGCAGCAGCTGCACAAGTTTTATCTACAACAGATTCCGTCGCAAAAACGGGTGGTGGTCAAGTTAATCTGACCGGCGATATTTCCTATTCAGTTGCAGGGCGGGATTTTACTGTTACAAGCGGAACGCTGAATATGGCCGGCTATGATTTTACAGTTAACGATGTGCTGACTGTTGGCGCTGGCGGAACCTTGAGTTGTAGTGGTGGTGACCTTGCATTTGGAACATTAACAAATTCGGGAACTATCAATTGCCCAGGTTACCCGAGTTATCCATTCAACTGGGTCGGAACGGCGGCGGATGGATTGTGGAATACAGCCAGCAATTGGCAGGGCGGAATTGTTCCAACATCGACTGACGTTGTGGTATTTAAAGATACTTATTGCGGCGCTAATTGTAATGCCACAATGAACATCGCAGTTAGTATCAAGGGTATTGAGATGCAATCCGGTTACACGGGGACCATTACCCAAAGTTCTGGTAATGCTATTACCGTGGGGGCGAAGGGTTGGAAACAAAGTGCGGGAACCTTCACGGGAAACAATTCAAACCTGACAAATAACGGAATTTTTAGTTTATCGGGCGGAACATTCACGGCACCAGCGGCCACCATCAACCAGGCCAAAAATTTTACTGTTTCCGGTGCGCCTACTTTTACCGCAGGCACTTCGACTTTAAATTTTTCAAACACGACTATAATCACAATTACACCTGGATCGGTAAATTATAATAACGTCACCTTCCCAGGGCCGGCCGCATGTAATGGCTGGGATCTCAATGCGGGTACGATGAAGGTTTACGGGACAGCTACTTTGGCCTCCCAAGCTTGGTGTACGGGTGCTGCCCGACCACTTACTAATGGAACCATTCAGGCGTATGGACCGGTCACTTATGCCACGAACGGAGTATCGGGAAGTGCTGTTGTTCAAGTCATGGGAAATGCCAGTGGGCAAACCATTACTTCGGTTGCAGGGGCAACAATGTTAGGTCTGGACATCAATGCTGGCGCAAACAACGTAACCCTTTCAGGTACACTTAATTTATCAGGAAGTTATACGGTTACTAGTGTGGGAACATTAACTACAACAGGAACAAATTTAAATTTCGGTAGTGGTGCTGCCGCAAATATCAACGCCGGAACCGCTGTATATAATAACGTAAGTATCAGTATGAGCAGCAACTGTGGAAGTTATAATTTACAAGGTGGAACTTTTAAAGTCGGTGGGAATTTATCAATCACGTCCAACGGGTGGTGCGGTAGCGTTAGAAATATCACCAACGGAACAATTCAGGCGTTCGGAAATCTAGCGTTCTCTGGTTCTTCGCTGGGAGGAACGGCAATAGTAATGATGAATGGAAATGCCTCGGGACAAACCATTACCGGCGGCGGCGCTACTATCGATTTACCTAATTTACAATTCGACCACGGAGCTAATTCCTTAACGATGAGTGGATCGGTTTATGCGACCGCTTCTTCAGTAACTACGGGAAACATTACTTTAGGTTCGGGAGTTACATTTAGTACCGGAAGTTTAGCCTTGAACGGCGCGACGTTAACAAAATCAACAGGAACACTAATTGTCGGTGGTGCGGCGGCAGGTACCGGTTCTTTATTCGGCGGCACAGTTGCACCTTAGGTGCACCAAATCTCAATCAAAATATTCATTCTAGAACAGTGATTGCTTTTTCCTTCGAAAGAGCTCGCCGAGCCAGGATGGCGAAAGGCGAATGAGTTCAGGATGGACGTCTTCTTCGAAGGAAAAAGCAATCACCTTCTAATCGATATTTACAAACCGTTCAGCGATATTTGCCTGCGGTTTCCATAATTTAAAAATCTCGGAAAACCAACGATGATAAAAAATCGTCGCCGAAAAAAAAGAAGTTCCGTGACACATTTCGGTGACATTATTTCCATTCGCATCAGTACCAGTCACCCCGGAAGAAACTCCAATAACATAATAGTCATTTGCTAAATTGTAAAATATCGGTCCACCGGAATCACCTTTGCAGATGCCGGTTCCACCGGTCTGATCTGCCCTGAAGAAATTAAAAAGAGAACTGTAATTGTAAACGTATATTTTCGCAATTCGCAAAATACTGCTATCGCCTTTACCATTCAAAGTTTCTCCGTAGCCTGCGGCGGTCCAAGTAAATTTTAAGTCGCTGGTATTAATTTGATGAATCCATTTTGTGAATCGTTTTCCTTCAGGTATCGGCCCGGAAAACTGCACTAATCCTACATCATAATTTGGCGCAATAACGGTAGGACTTTTAAAGGCCTTGTATAACGGATGTGCGACAGCACGTAGGACGGCCTGTTTGCCCGAGCTGGCCAAGTTTTCTGGCCTGGAAAAAACCCATAATCCCGAAGGAAGTTTTGGAATACAGTGGGCAGCAGTCAAAATAATATCGGTATCGATTAAAGTTCCTGAGCAGGTTAGCGGTGCAATTGGATTTTCATTATTATATAATAATACTGTATGAGCCTGGATTTTTTCATTTTCCGAATTAAATTCGGTTTGGTTGTAAACAATGCCGCCAACAATAGCATTGGCTATCGCTGCACTAAAAAAACAAAAGACACCGATGACTCGTTTTCGCACGGGACGTGTTCTCCTTGGCTGGCGCTAAGAATTAGCACCGATGGTCCAGTTTTCAAAGGAAAAAGCAGCGCCGCGGCCTTCCCAGACAGCGTACAACAGGGCCTTGGTCCAGAATCAATTCCATTAGGCAAAATGCCTTCTCTGAGAATTAAGTTAAACAGTAAAAATTCCGAATAGTTAACTGCAGATGAATAAAGTAAAGAAGTCTACACCAGCAGATAAAATGGCCAAGTCTTTAATGGATGACCTTAAAGGTGCGCAGAACTATGGGCTCAAGAGACCACTAAAAAAATCTGATGAAGATCATTTTGCAAAAATGCTGAACGCAGATCACGGTTTAGAATCTATACAGGAAAAGAACGAATTAGAAAATCTCCTAAAAGGGCCCGCACCCGTTGTAGAACCAAATTTATCTAAAACAAAAACCGGTCAAAAAAACTTTTTAAAAGACAATATTATGCTTACGGATCAGGCGCAAACTTCAAGTTTGGACCGTTCGGAAAGCCGCGACTCTGTAAGTAAGCGCAGTTCGGAATCGGAAAAAACGATGCTACTAAGTGACGCCGAAAATCGTCCTGCCACCATGGATCAATCGCCAAGTATGCAGCAGATAAATTCAATTATTTCGACGGTTCAAACTCCCGCCTCATCTTATTCTACAAATAATGAACTGACTGTTTCTGGTAAAAAGAATTTATATCAAGCGACAATGTCATTACCGGCACGGCCTTTAGCGCCAAGTGATGCAGAACCCGAAATTAAAGTCACTTACGGTATGCCGAAAACGCAGTTACGAAATCAAAGCAACGACACTCTGTCATCCGTTCAGTCACAACTAATGCAAGCAGAGACGTTAAAAATTGCTCAAATCCGAATTATAGATTTAGAAAAAGAAGTGGATCGCCTCCGTCGTGAAAATGATGGTTTATTGTCTGCGGGTGACGTCAATAATAAACGCAATGAAGAATACATCCAACGTATTCAATCTTTAGAAAGATCGAAATTTGATGCTGTTGATCAGGCTCAGCAGGAAGTTCGACTTTATAAAGAAAATTTATTGAGTAAAGATCAAGAAATTATTCGTTTAAGAAATAAGATCGATGAAATCAATCAGCGTTTAAACGCGGACATGAAAAAGGTCAGGGTTCGTGAACGGGAGCTTGAAAATCGATTAGAACTTTCGAAAATGGAAAAAATCGCCTTAGTCCGTACTAAGGACGAAAGTATATTAGAGTTAAAACGTAAGATAGACTTGATGTCTGTCGAGCTAGACAATTACAAAACAAAATGCATCGAATTAAATCAAAAAATTGAAAGCAATCAAGAGCAGTTCAGTCGTACGGTACGCGCTTTAAGATTGGCTTTGACTAATTTAGAGGCCAACGAGCATACTCTATCAATTACTTTAGCTCCGCTTAAAAAAGCAGAATAAATTTATGGTAGATTCACAAGCACCCGAGGCCGAAAAAAAAACTAAAAAAATTAAGTTAGTTGTTAGCGACTTGCATTTGGGTAAAGGCCGCATTCTACAAGACGGTGGAAATAATCCTTTAGAAGAATTCTATTACACAGAAAAACTTTCTGAATTTCTACAGTACTATAGTTCAGGCGCTTATCAGGATTACGAAGTTGAATTGATTATCAATGGCGATTTTTTAAATTTCTTGCAAGTTGATTATAAGGGCCATTTTCTAACAGTATTTACTGAAAGCGTTTGTTTAGAAATTCTACAATCTATTATCGAAGGCCATAAAAAAGTTTTTAAAGCAATGGCCACTTTTGCTTCGCGTCCCGGGAATTCAATTACCTATATCATTGGAAACCATGACCAGGGAATGATGTGGCAAGTTTGCCGCGATTATTTAAACAAAATAGTAGGCGCAAACATTCGTTACAAAAATATCGTTTATTTTGTTGATGGTTTTCATATTGAACACGGACACATGCACGAAGCCGCCAACCGCATGGACCCTAAAAAGTTCTTTCTTAAAAAAGATTTGCCTGAACCTATCCTGAATTTGCCATTCGGTTCCTTATTTTTTGTCGAATTGGTAATGAAAATTAAAATTAGGTATCCTTTCGTAGATAAAATCAGACCATTTGGTGCAATGTTACGCTGGTCAATTTTTAACGAGACCAAACTGGCCTTTTCGTCTTTTTTTCAATTAGGTATTTATATCGTAAAGACCATTTTAACCAAAGACCCGCGTCGCAATGTTTCCTTAAAAAGACTTATCAAGATTTTTTTAGAAAGTGCTATTTTTCCAGATCTTGGGATTTCCGCAAAAAAAATTCTAAACGACGAACGGGTCCATACCGTAATTTTCGGACATACCCACGTTTATGATTATCAGCAGTGGAATTTAGAAAAAGAGTATTTTAATACCGGCACTTGGACTGAACTGACGTCCTTAGATGTCGTTTCCTTGGGTAAAATTACTAAACTGACTTATGTCTTCATTGAATATCCAGAATCCAGCGTACGTCCCCGTGGTCGTTTAAAAGAATGGCGTGGGTTTCATCGTATCGAAGAAGACGTTGCCGTTTCATAACATTTGAAGGTCCAGTCGCGGCCTAGGCATCAGACCAGCCCTTGTATTTTTTCGAAAGCAAAGTTGTAGGTCTTCAGGAAAATATTTATACTAAATAGACAAATAACCATTGAGTGCAAATAGATGAAACTGTATCCGACTCCATTTAAACTAAATTCTTCTGATGATGAAAACGAAAAAACAAATATCGTTCGTCAAAATACGGGAACGTTCAATGACAAAGTTAAAGCTGCCAACGAAGCGCCGCCGGCCTTAGTCGTATTAATGGGACCCCCGGGTTACATGGGTAAACAATGGTCAATGACTCATTCGGAATTAATCATTGGTCGTTCGGTGGATTGCCTAGTTTATATCGATGATAAAAGTGTCAGCCGTAATCACGCACGGCTAAATGTTTCTGGAAGTGACGTTAGTATTATCGATTTAGATTCGTCCAATAAAACTTTTATAAATGGCAAACAACTGACTCCGATGACTCCTTATAAATTAAAAAATAATGACCAGTTAAAAACGGGCAATATTATTATGAAGTTTTTGGAAAAAGGAAATATCGAAGCCATTACAAATATGGAACTAAACGAAAAAGTTCAAAAAGATATTTTAACCGGCGCTTACAGTAAGGCCGCTCTTTTAGAGCGTGGTCCGGAAGTAATCAAAAGATCTGATGTTCTTAATGAAGAACTTTCGTTGTTGGTTTTTGATATCGATCACTTTAAAAAAGTAAACGATACTTACGGTCATGCCGGCGGCGATTTCGTTTTAAAAGAACTTGGTAAAGTCATTAATACGAAACTTGTACGGGCGCAGGATTACTTTGCCCGGTTTGGGGGAGAAGAGTTTGTAATTCTTCTTACAGCGACTCCATTAAAAACAGCGATTGAAGTGGCCGAACGGATTCGTACGACCATTGAGTCAACTAATTTTGATTATGAAGATCAAGTGATCCCGGTGACGATTTCTATTGGTGTGGCTTCACGTAAAGCCAACCAAGGAGACTGGGAAATGTTATTTGAATTGGCCGATCAGGCTGTGTATCAATC
>JAYVAZ010000124.1:0-1625 GCA_043750675.1 Pseudobdellovibrionaceae bacterium
GTTTGATCTTCTCGCCACAAATACGATGAAAAACTCCAAGAAGAATTCCCCGTTCCAACAGTTAATTTTTCGATTTTACGAGTTTCAATTTTTTTGCCGGCCAAAGAAAACTCTTTCCAAAGTATCGTCCCAACCGGAAACACCCAGGCATCAGGATTTGAAGTGTCGATCTGTGTACCTACGGGCAAATAAATCCAGCGCCTTTTAGTGGCACCATTTGCGTAAAGTTCATAGGTTGGTTCATAAAGGCGCAAATTTTTATAAACGATATCCTGACTTAATACTTCCTTCATACAAGTATTTAATAACGATTCTGTGCCACCCGTTACACAAGTCACTTCTTCATTTAGGTAGTCTATCGAAGAAGACGACCCGCCCCCACCACCGCTGCAACCCAAAAACGTAACTAAAGAAAGGCCCGCAAAAATGAAATAGAAAGTATTTTTAGTCATTCTTCTTCCTCGGAAAAATGGGCCGGCGGCTGAACTAGGCTTTAGACCTTAATCAGACTCTCGGTACATAATTTGAACAGTAAAATCCAGTGACTAAAAAAACCGCCTACTCCATTTTATTGGCTTATTATTCCTGGCTGCATGTCTAAGCTTTGGCCAAATTCAGCAATCAACAGCCACAGGTAAATGCATTGACGTCCATGCTTATAAAACGACAGTGGCCACAAAGGCGTTTTGGCCATACTGATCCCGCCCATCCGCATTTTGGGGCCGTCAGTCACGTGTTTACTTTTGCTATTTATAAAGATCGAATCGAGCTGCGGTTTTATCCTAACTACATCCGCATCAAACCCGACGGACCGGAACTCCCCGCATTCGATTACTTCGCCCTAGATATTCCGGCGCTACGCAACCTACGAGACTAAGAAAAAGATCGCGAGCAACACCAAGAAGTTTTCCACCGATAATTAACATAATAATACAGGGCAAACGATTAGACTTCAAAATAAGTGTTGAGTCTTTATTTTGCCAACGCTATTTTGAAATCGCTTTTATACCTCAACAAACCTTTGGTTTGTATTAACCGGATGTTCAATAAGCGCGCGGGTGGTGGAACTGGTAGACACGTATGTTTGAGGTGCATATGCCGAGAGGCTTAGGGGTTCAAGTCCCCTCTCGCGCACCATTTCCGTCAGTACTCGAACCCACACGCTGGGTCGGGTTAAACGGGATGAGTTTTCCTTCTTTTTCTTGAGTTTCAGTTCCTTCAACACGAATCCCATCGGTTCCAGTTGCTTTTAAAGCTTCTTTCGCAGGAGCATACATTCCAATTTTTATTTTCATCGGATGGATTTCTACAAATTTAATTAAATTACTGAAAATTGGTCTTTGTTTTTCAACCAGAGCGGCATTTAGTCGCTCTATCGTTCTTTGATTAGCAATCTTAGCCTCAAAATCAGCTTCGTCAATTTCAAGCAAGCACTCGATCAGCCGCACAATTCGCTTTTCATACTCAGATCTATTAATTTTGATCTGATCGATTTCGATTTTATTTTCATATTCCTGTTTTTTACTCAAGTCCTTTTTTTATCATCATTACTGACCCCCTTTATTCTATTTACCCCTTACTATTTCAATCCCCATACCACCAAATCCAACCCCCGTTTCGTGACC
>JAYVAZ010000125.1:0-15439 GCA_043750675.1 Pseudobdellovibrionaceae bacterium
TTCAAGTCCTGCTCCTGAAGGTGTTGGAGCCGCCAAGGCTATGAAAATGGCATTGACTGATTCTCAACTTACTCCAGATTCAATTAATTATATCAACGCGCACGGGACTAGTACCCCGATGGGTGATGAAATCGAAAGTACTGCTATTAAAACCGTATTTGGTGACCATTCTAAAAAATTATGGGTATCCAGCACGAAAAGTATGACGGGGCATTTATTGGGGGCTGCAGGCGCCCTAGAAGGTGCGTTTTGTGTATTGGCCTTACGAGATCAGATTGCTCCACCAACAATCAATCTGGAAAATCCTGGCGAAGGCTGTGACCTAGATTATGTTGCCAATGTTGCACGCAAAGGAAAGTTAACTCACGTAATGAATAACTCTTTTGGCTTTGGCGGAACCAATGCCTGTATTATCTTCTCTAAAATATGATTAAAATATATATCGCCTCAGATCATGCGGGAATCGATGTTAAAAATCGAATTGTCCATTGGTTACGCGACCAACAAAGTGAAAGCAAGCAGTCAATCGGCAAACAACTACAGGTCACTGACCTGGGCCCCTCCACTACAGACTCGGTTGATTATCCTGACTTTGCAGATCTCGTTTGTAAAAATTTAAAATCAATTTCATTAGTTCAAACTGATTCTACAGCTGCACCTTCGTATCCGAATGAAATTGGAATTCTTATCTGTGGATCCGGCCAAGGTATGGCAATGCGGGCAAATAAATTCCAGCATATTAGAGCCGCACTTTGCAACACGGAAGAACTTGCCAAATTAAGTCGCGAACATAATAACGCCAACGTCTTATGTTTAGGCGCAAGAACAACGACAGAAAATTTATTATATAAAATCGTTACTCTATTTCTAACAACTGATTTTGCTGGCGGACGACACCAGCAAAGAGTTGTAAAAGTGAATACTCCTATCGGATAATAGTTGATTCTCTAATCGGTGAGGTAATATGGAATACTTGAGAAAAGCTGATCCCGAACTTTTTTCTTTGCTACAAAAGGAAAATGATCGCCAACAATATGGCCTAGAAATGATTGCTTCTGAAAATTACACTTCTTTGGCAGTTATGGAAGCGCAAGGTTCCATTCTGACTAATAAATACGCCGAAGGCTACCCTGGAAAACGATACTATGGCGGATGTGAATTCGTTGATGGGATTGAAACTCTTGCCATCGAAAGAGCAAAAAAACTTTTCAACTGTCAATTTGCAAATGTTCAACCTCATGCAGGCTCGCAAGCAAACATGGCCGTTTATTTGGCCTGTATGCAGGCGGGCGATACGGCTTTAGGAATGGATCTTTCTCATGGTGGCCACCTGACACATGGATCACCGGTCAATTTCAGCGGACTTCTGTTCAAAGTGGCTTCTTATAAACTAGATCCAAAAACGGAAAGATTAAATTACGATACGATTTACCAAACAGCGCAAGAAACGAAACCAAAATTAATTATTGCTGGCTACAGTGCTTATTCTCGAATTTTGGACTTTGGACAATTCAGAAAAATCGCTGATTCTGTAGGAGCTTTGCTTTTAGTAGATATGGCTCATTTTGCCGGGTTGGTTGCGACGGGATATCATCCATCACCATTCCCGTATGCTGATTTTGTTACTACAACTACACATAAAACCTTACGCGGTCCCCGAGGTGGGATGATTTTAACTAACAATGAAGAACTAGCGAAGAAAATGAATTCTCGAATTTTTCCAGGAATTCAAGGTGGACCTTTGGAGCATGTTATCGCGGCCAAAGCAGTTTCCTTTTTAGAAGCACTTCAGCCTGAATTTAAAACTTACATTAAACAAGTCGTTTCTAATGCAAAAACATTGGCTGAGGAATTAACCGGCCGAGGGCACAAATTGGTTACTGGTGGAACAGAAAATCATCTGATGTTGTTGGATCTTTCCGAAACGGAAGTTACCGGTAAACTGGCCGAACATTCTTTAGATGAAGCGGGAATAACCGTAAATAAAAATACTGTTCCCAATGAAAAACGCAGTCCATTTGTTACCAGCGGAATTCGAATAGGCACACCGGCTTTGACCACCCGGGGAATGAAAGACGCAGAAATGAAGCAGATTGCCCAATGGATATCAACGGTATTAAAAAATCCAAACGATCAGGAAGCCAAAGCGAAAATTAAAAAAGAAGTTCATGGACTTTGTGAACACTTCCCTATTTATATGTAATCAATATCATGAAATTATTCTTAGCTGGTCTTATGCTTATTTTGATCTCTTGCCAAAGCAAAACCCCTGTAATGGTTTCGCTTCCTAATGCCAATGAAACTGCCGTTATCGATCCGAATTCTTTGGAAGGTAAACAGTCCGCATTAGGGAAAATTTCAGAAAACCAAGATGATGTTTTAAACGATGACGAAAAAGTTATTTTGGATGAAAAGGACTTGCAGACCTATGCGTACCGTAACAAACAAAAATCCTATTTTGATTGGCCCGTAGACGAAGCCCGACTTTCGCGTGGATTTCTTCCAAATAAGAAACGACCGCATTTGGGGATTGATTTGGCTGCTAAAAAAGGAAGTTCAATTTTTGCTTCACATGATGGAATGGTTATCTACGTTGGGGTTGGATTTAAAGGGTTCGGACGTATGATTATGATCGAAGGAGACCGTGGATACGCAACCTTGTATGCACATCTTTCGAAAACAAACGTAAAGGAAGGTGAAGAAGTTCAGCAAGGCGCTAAGATTGGCGAAATGGGCCGTTCTGGTCGCGCTACTGGCGTTCACTTGCATTTCGAAATCCGACAAAAATCCGGTCCACTAGACCCGATGCCCTTATTACCAAAAACGAATTAATATTACTTTAATATTTTTATTTACAATTAAGTTTTACTAACCCGCCGGGTGAATTCAAGGCTAAGTAAATAGAGTTTTGAAACGCCACGGGCACCGAAGTAAAGTCCGAAGGCAATTTTATTTTGCTAAGGACTCTTCCACTACTGGCCTCTACAGAACAAAGAGTTTGATCTGCGCAAGGAAGCCAAGCAAATGATTTATTTAATTTTTTATTAAATGTAATCAGCGGACTCGTCATTAAATTACGATCAGAAAAAGGCAACTGCCAGACTACTTTGCCAGTTGAGATATTAGTGGCCTGAAACCCCTTTTTTTCGACGCCATAAATTACTAAAGAAGATTCCGAAACAAACGAAGGACTGGACTGACTTCGTTCGCCAAGATCGGCTGACCACAAAGGGTCACCTGTCGATTTATTAAAAGCGTATATGAAATGATCCCATGAAGTAGCGGTAACCAGATCTCCCGCGACGGCTGGAGTGCTTTTAATTGCCATCCGGGCACTAGATTCCCATTTCAATAATCCGGATTCGATGTCTAGGGCTAAAATTCGACCGTTGTTGGCGGCAGTATAAACCAACCGATCCTTTTCATTAATAGAAGGTGATGCGTGTCCCTGCTCTCCATAAAGTTGCGAATTCCATAAGATCGTTCCATCATTGGCTCTTATTCGCGCTAAAAAGCCATCGTAAGGCAATGAAAGCTCGACGCTTACATAAAGTGAGCCTTCAAAAAAAGTTGGCGATGCCCCCAAAGCCAACCCTAATTTGCGAAACCATCTGATATCGCCGTTTTTCTTGGTAAGACTATAAATAATTCCTTCGTAGGTTCCAATGTATACACTTTCCTGATCCAATGCCGCCGTCGCATGGATTCCTCGTAATGCTGCACCCGAGTAGAACTTCCAACGTAAGGTCCCATCCAAATCATAGGCAAAAAACCATCCCGTATCTGAACCCACGTAAACGCCACTATCATCGACCGCCGGGGACGATTTACTTGCGGTATGGACACCAACATTTAACGGTGACTTTTCCCATTGCGGTTTCGGATCCAGACAATTTATATCTTGGTCACTTTTCCCTGTTTTGGAGAAAGTTTCCCTGTATTGTGAGGTCGCGGCTGAATAGCTTGGCACCTGTTGGTTTGGATCTGAAAACAACACTGTCTCCGGTGACCACTTTTCGTTTTCTTTTTTCGGACTACTAGAAGAATCTTTTTCAATCCAGTTGTTTTCCAAAACCAAATTAAAATCGAATGGCTTTTCGCAATCGGTAGTACGTTGAAAAATTTTATTATAAGTTACGTCGCTGGTTCTTTTCGAAGCTAGGTAAATGTCTAACGTCTTAAATCCTTGATCTTGCCTTATCTGTTTACACAAATTATTTGTGTAGTTAACAAACACTATCGGGTCGCACTGAATACGAGTTCCCAGTTCTTCTCCGGTCCATGAAACATCTTCTGTTCTGTCGCTATACTTTGCAAAAGCCTTGAAAACACACTCTGCTTTGACATCAAACATATTTAACGACCAAAAACGACCTTCTCCGGTCAAGGCCGTATCACCTTTATACAAGTAAGGAACTAACTGCAGCGAAACAAAAACCAATAAAACGGCAATAGTCGAAAACGACTGTTTTTTAATTGTTCCGATTTCACTGCCACGGAATAATAAAAAACTACTCAGCAGGCAAAACATCATACAGGGATAAAAAAATCCAACGATATGCCATGAAAAAATATGAAAAATTAAAAACTGGACAAAGGCTATCCAAAACAGATCAGCCTGTGCAGACAATAATAATGCACTAATAACAAGTTCCAAAAAAATAACGTACATACAAGCAACTTGTAATAAAAACCCTTTTAATATCGGATGCCCGAATAAGGCTTCGCCACTAATCCACTCTTTATTAAATTTTAGGGTCGATGCTGCCAAATAAAATCCAACAATCATCAGTCGAATGACATTTTTCTTTGACGGAATAAATAGGTACACAAAAAGTATTATGTAAAACATGTAAAGGTAGTTGCCCATCATGCGATAACTTTGGACGTAAAAAAACAGACTTAAAGCAAAAAGTAAAATCTGAAGTTGATAACCCCAAACTAATTTTCGACCAGAAAAAAACAAAAACGCGACCAACAAACCAATAAGCAGATAAACATATTGCATTCCCTGCAGAACAGAAAGACTTAATCTAAAGTCAGCACAATCGATAAAGTAGGGCCAACAAATAGGATTGGGATCATCAGAAGAAATGGAGCGAAGCAGAAGTTCTGTTTTATTCCAAAATAAAAAAGTGAAGAAGTGACCTAACGCCAAAAATCCACCAAACAAAGTCAGTGGCCGAGAGTTTTTAATTTCTGCCAAGTTTTTCTTCAGCCAGTTAATCATCCGACCAAATCATTCCACGGTTTTTTGCCGTTTCAATCGTAATAGGTAGCTTTGTTTCCCTGTTAAAAACACTTCCTTTAAGATTCGCCATTTCTAAATGTGCCAGTGTAAGGTCGGCACCACGCAAATCAGCACCCGACAGATTCGCCATCATCAACTGTGCCCCGACCAATTTTGCATTCGTAAAAACCGCTAAGGCAAATTCTGTTTCCACTGCCTTTATTGCGCTTAAGTTTGCGTCTTGAAACTGGGCCGACGCAAATGAGGTGCGAAAAAAACTGCATCCAACAAGCAAAGCAGATCGAAAATTCGATCTTTCAAAGTGCGCCATTTTTATCTTACACATCTTAAGATCCGCGGAAGAAAAATCCGCCTTTTCAAACCTTGAATCCGAAAAATTGGATTCAAAAGATGAAAATCCTTTGAAAATACTTGCGGGCATTTCAACGTTATTTAGGCGCCTTGCCGTTTGTCCGCATTCGCCAAGGTAATCCTTGTTGAAACCTTTTTTACCCGCCTTTTGACAAAAGCCATCTACAAAACGAAATCCTTCGTCATAGGATGGTAACGGTTGGGCCTGCACCCAATTAGGCAATGCGAAGACAGCTAAGACAAAAATTATCTTCATAACAACGAAACCAATCCCTTGCGGCCAAAACCACTATTAAATGTTAAGGAAGGAAGCTGGTTTCAGCAACCTTAAATTAAATAAAAAAAGGCGTCCTTGCGAGACGCCTTTTTTAAGATTTTTTTAAAAACTAATTGCAGTCGACTAGTTTAGAATCTAAAGCACTAAATTATTGAGCAATGTAATCTTGGATCAACGGAATTTTGTTGAAACCAGTCAAAGTCATTTTCAATTTTTCGCCGCTTTGGATACCAGTAGCTAACTGAACTTTAGCAACACCTTGAGCATCAGACACGGCCGTACCAACAAGGGCACCAGCACGTACAACACCTACTTTGATGTTTGGTTCGTTAACTTTTAATTCAACAACGCGCTCAGAATCTTCACGACCATTCGCTGGAACCATCATTTCAGTTTGTGATGCTACAGTGATTGCCTCAGGAAGTCTTGTACGCACTTGTACAGTTGCATCCCCAAAGATGTGCCATGATTCAACAGTTTGAACTGCAGAGCTCATGTTTGATTCAAGAATTGCCACGTTACCATGAGTGAATAATGAACCAATGGTGTTCATTTGATCAGTCGTTAATAATGTAGTGATTTCTTTTTGACCAACTGTTGGTTCAACCCAAGCTTGGTTTGTGCTGGAAGCGAAGATAGCAAAAGCACCTGTTGGTTTTTCCAAAGTTCCTGCTTTGATCCATCGTTCAGCAAAAGAATCAGAACCGGATCCGAATTGTCCATTTACACAGGCAACACTTACGATGAATGGTAATTTACCACTGTCGTTTTTCAATTGATCAATATTAGTGTTATTGAAGTAACTAGTACCCCAAGAAGTTTTAGAACCGTGACCGATGTAGTTCACGTAACCACGACCTTCATTTAAGGCATTCGTTACTTGAGCTGCCGTTACTCCTGGATCATAAAATTTATCTACTAATTTGTAATCTTTGTTCAACATCATAACTCTTAACTCTTCAGCGCGCTGACCATCGGTTGGAGATCCTTCGTCTGAAGCAATTCCAGAACCTTTGCTGTACCAGTCACCTTTTGTATCTGGAGATCGTTCATAATCAAGACCCTTTTTCAAAACAATAGCTAATTCTGCTACTGTTTTTACCGAAAGACGAGATACGAAAACTTCAGGATATTTATCGTTACCTAAAATCATTCCATACATTGGATCTGCTTCAGCATCTTTTACGTTGCCAGTCATACCTAATGCATAGGGAACAAATTCAGCGTCACCGATTAATACTAAATAAGAAGTTCCACGTTTAGCATAATCATCAGCCACGAAAGTTTTGATTTTTGCAGCGGTAGCTTCAACGTCTTTACCGACTTCAGCAACCTTAACATCCCAACCCATGTCCGTTTTCCATTGAGTCCACTCAGTTAAACCTGCAGTAAAACTTTTGTGAGTGATCACTAATAGACGACTCTGGTCTTTGATTAAATGTTCAGGCTTAACTCTGTTTGCAAGAGCTGAGTTGTAATTTAAAAAAGTAGTCGCGTAAAGTTGTTCAAAAGAAGGTTCAACTTTATTCGTGCTTAAAAAATTTGTTTTTGCGCTTCTTGCGAAAGCTGGATTGTTAAAGTTCACATGGATAGTGATTTCTTTAACTGCTGTGATCTGACCGTTTGCTTTCGCAACGATTGGATTAACTTGTAAGTTAACACCTTCTGAATCACGCATAACAAACTTTTGTCCCAACTCAACTAATTGAGAAGGATAAGCTTTTGTGCCTTTGTAGAAAGAGCCGAAAGTCAGTGCAACTTGGTCGATGTTTACATCTCTAGTTACAGGACCTTTACTTGGAGCAATTTTTCCAAGATTCATGTCTACCGTTTGAACATCTACGATGTTGAAACTTGGGTTAGACTGGGAAGGAATCAAAAGACTCTTATTTGACTTTGGCAAATCCGGCTGCCCAGTCAAATTTAAATTTTCCAATGTCGGCATAGTGATTTGTACTAGTTGCTCGCCATTTGAATTTTGAATCTTATTATATTCAAAACCCGAAAATTTTACGTTCACATCGAAACCCTGTTTGGTTTGATTAGAAACCGTGTACTCTACATTATTAGCATTGCTTAATGAAACCCACTCAGCGTTTGCTAATAAACCTACTGTCAAAACGGTCATCATAGAAACGGCTGCAACAGCGCGATTTACGAATGACAACTTTTGTTTGTTACCTTGCATGACTCCTCCTTGGAATGCGTTTGCATGGGTGAGACTAACAACTGGTTCCATTTTGGCAATTAAATTACTGTAATTTTTCTTTTTTTAAGATCTGTCATTGTTGCGCATCAGTTAATTTAAGGTAGATTGCCATTTAATGTCGCAAAAACTGCGCATAAACAAGAAATCCTTTATCAAATCTATTAGAATGGCTAATAGCTTTCCTGCTGGCTAAACCTTTATTTTTGGAATTTGGATTTTTGGTATGTTTTAAATCTCTAATAATTAAATCTCTAATAAACATTGGACTGTCGTTTTTAGGCAAAAAAAAGCCAGCTACTTGAGCTGGCTTTTTTCGTAAACTGTTTTGAAGTACTTTATTAAAATACTGCAGTAACGTTTAAGTCGATTTCTTTGCCTATGTATTTTCCAGTGTTTAAATCGATAGTGTGGACTGTCGCTGGATTAAGGGTCACTTTACCAACGGTAAAGTTCGCACCTAATTCAGGGGACATAGTATTGCCCTTTTCAGACTGTAATTTTCCATAACCAATAGTGCGTGATCGGTTATCAAGTGTAGTTGCTACGTACATATTAGTGTTGTCGTTAAAACTGTAAGTAGCACTTGGTGCCGTGATTAAACGGTAAACCGCAGCGTCGTTTAAAGAATCGTACATAGTCGTTCTTTGTGACAAGTAAACACCTGCAGATACTTTAGGATTAAATGTCCAGTCAAGTGAAGTGTCAAAACGTAAACTTGCGTTTTTAGTTTTGTAAGAAAATTTGTCGATAAAAGGCACTAAATGAGCTGTGAAAGAAATTTTGTCAGAACCAGCAAGCGTTAAACCAGGCGCATACTTTAAAGTTAATGAAGGTGAACGCTCTTGGAAACCGCTATCAGGTGAAGCCGCTGCGCGAGTTGCTGCACTCAAATTTTCAACTTTGGTAGCAAAACCGAAGTTAGCGCGTAAACCAGCTGTCAATTTATCAGTCAACTTGTAAGTCACGCCCAGGTAGTTCTCAGATTGAATAGGAGCCTCTGAACCTAAATCTCTTTGTTGATCCAAATC
This sequence comes from Pseudobdellovibrionaceae bacterium, assembly GCA_043750675.1. GTDB lineage: Bacteria > Bdellovibrionota > Bdellovibrionia > Bdellovibrionales > Bdellovibrionaceae > JAYSSX01. The sequence continues at coordinate 9,117 of JAYVAZ010000125.1, forward strand.
AACCCAAGCTCCGATTATAAGAGCTCCGCCCCATTTTTTAACTGGTGCGGCTACTGTTGCAGCTGTCTCAGTTGAAGTACCAGCAGATGGCGCAGCTGGAACTGTAGTTGAAGAAGTTTGTGCAAACGCTGCAGAAACTATCAAAGTCGACGCCGCATAAATTGCGACTAATGTTTTGTTCATGGATTCCCCCAAAATAAAGTTTGATCTGTTTTATGAAAATCCCGTTAGCATGACTTGTCAGGATTTGCACTCAACGCATAACGTTATAGCGCAAAACCCCGAAATCCACTAATTAAATTCGCATATTTTGCAGAATGTTCATAGTATTCGGTCGCAATTCGACCCTTCGGAGGAGTCTATAGCAACACGTGGGCCAAAAGTATAGTGACAAAATGTATCTGATTAAAGTTTGGTCGCTGAGTTTTTAAACAATATAAGTTTTATAGGAAGTTATCTAAAGAAATCCTTAAGATCTCATTTTTTGAAAATAGTTTCTTACCAGCGGGATCAGCATAGGCAAAACCGATAAAAAGATCACTGTATAGATAACGATATGAAAGTTGGATTTGATCTGTGGAAGATTACCGAAAAAATAACCTAAAAAAGTAAACAGGTTTATCCAAAGCAGCGCTCCGACGACGGAATACTTTAAAAATAAAAAGTAATGCATTTTACCCATGCCGGCGACAAAGGGTGCGAAGGTGCGGGCAATAGGCGCAAACCGCGCTAGTATAATGGCTTTGACCCCGTACTTGGCGTAGAAATCTTGCGTCGTTTTAACGTATTCCGGGTTGAAAAAACGACTTTTTTCTTTGGTAAAGAAACGTTGTCCAAACTGCCTACCAATATAGTAATTCACGTTATCACCAATCAGTGCTGCCGTGAAAAGTAGAGGCAAAATAATAAAAAGTTCGATACTACCTAACGCACACAATGCCCCCACCGCAAATAGCAATGAATCTCCCGGTAAAAAGGGAGTCACTACTAGGCCGGTTTCAGCGAATACAATTAAGAAAAGAATTAAGTACAGCCAGGGACCCAGTTGTAACGACCAGGCTTGGAGATAGGCGTCCACATGGAGAATCACGTGGACCAAATTCATAAACTGCGTGATTAAAAAATCAATCATTATTTTGTTTTTGCAGATCCAGCCTCACCATTGATTTCAATGGCCACTTCATCGGAAACTGCAACGCCGCCTTTATCTAAGGATTTATTCCAGTTTACATTGTAGTCTTTGCGATTGATTTTTGTTGTCGCGGAAAATCCTACTTTTTCGCCGCCTTGACCGTCCGGCTGAACCCCACCGTAGTCTATATCCAAAGTGACTTTATTCGATTTACCATTCATTGTTAAAGTTCCCATTGCTTTAACTGGTTTACCGTCTTTAGATTCTACTTTGTCACTTTTGAAAGTAATTTGAGGATACTTTTTAACATCGAAAAAATCGGGCGATGTTAAATGTTCGTCGCGTTTCGCATTGTTTGTGTCAATTGTTGTTGCATCGATTTTTACATCGATATCTTTTAATTCACCTTTTTTGGAATCGAAATCAAAAGAACTTTCAAATTTTTTAAATTTGCCTTTTACTTTTGAAATCATCAAATGTTTTACACTAAATCCTACTTCCGAATGAGCAGTATCCAAAGTAAATTTAGCGGCGAATGCATTAGTAGCAAATAACAATGAAATAATTAACATCGTTTTCATCAAGACTCCTGTTGGCTGTAGTTCTGCGCGCACGAAGCGCGTTTATTTATTTTTAACTCGCGAACTGTTCGCGAATAGTTATTCTAGGACGTCTAGTTTAGCTGTCAATCAATTACAAGAACTAGACACTTTGCTAAACGCTAATTAAAATCAAAACATGATCGGTTTAGTGTTATCAGGTGGCGGTGCTAGAGGGGCCTATCAAGCGGGAGTGTTGTCCGCTGTTGCAGAAATAGCCACCGCTAATAACGTGAAAAATCCATTTAAAATTTATACGGGTGTCAGCGCTGGCTCTATTAATGCCTGTTTTTTGGCCGCTCATGCGGATGAATTCGCACGCGGCGTGGAAAAATTAAGAGACCTATGGAGTGGCATTACAGCTGATCAAGTATTCAGTACCGATTTTTTAACCTTGGGTAAAATAGGTTTAAAATGGATAGGCGATTTATCCTTGGGTAAATTTTCGGGATTAGAAAGTCACAAAGCTTTACTGGACACCACACCACTGAATGACTTGCTAAAAAATAATCTTGATTTTAGCCGAATCCAAAAAATGATTGAATCCGGAGATCTGTTTGCTGCAGCCATTACCGCCCTGGAATACAAAACCAGTACCGCAATCACATTTGTTGAAGCCAATAAAAAAGCAAAAATGTGGAAACGATCACGGCGCTATTCCGAACAGACTCAGTTGGCTAGTGAACACGTGATGGCTTCGAGTGCGATCCCATTATTATTTCCTCCGGCCTATGCAAGTAATCGATACTTCGGAGATGGTTGTGTCAGAAATTTAGTCCCCTGCAGTGCCGCTATTCATTTGGGTGCTGAAAAGATCTTTGTTGTTAGTGTGAGAACGCAAAATGCAACTGCCGAGGACCAAAAAGCTTTGGAAGATCCAAACCCACCCAGCTTAGCAAGAGTTTTAAACATTGTCCTCAATGCGGTCTTATTGGACGGCGTTGAAGTTGATATGGAAAGAATGAAAAGAATTAACGACTTCGTTGATCAGGTTCCGTCCAGCCTTCATGAGAAATTAAATTTTAAAAAAGTAAATTATCTGTGGGTTAGCCCAAATGAAGATTTGGGTCTGTTGGCGGCGAACATGGCCTCGCACTTGCCTAGGATTGTACGTTATATTCTTAAGGGTTTGGGACCGGTCGAAGATGCCAGTGAAATCATCAGCTATTTATTGTTCGATCCAAGTTATTGCAAGAAATTAATCGATTTTGGATATCAAGATGCGATGGCGAAAAAAGACGAAATCAAACTTTTTTTAACGACTTAAATTTCGACCTGAATTCCGACTTCAATCACCTGATTGGGCGGGATTTTGAAGAAGGAAGTAGGTCGTTCCGCATTACGCGCCATTATAGCGAAAATTCGTTCCCGCCAAATTGGTAACGTTACATCGCCACCTGTAGGCAGGATTGTTTCACGTCCTAAAACAAAAGTCGTTTCTTGGATATTAAATTGAATTCCACGCTCGCGGCAGGCTTCCAAAATATGCTTAATTTTTGGAATTTCCATAAAACCATAATAACTAATGATTCGGTAAAATCCGGGTGCTAACTCTTCGATAAACATTCGATCCTGTTTTCGTACAAAAGGAACTTCTTTGGTTTTGATCGTTAGGATACCCACTTGGCTGTGCAGAACTTTATTGTGCTTAAGATTGTGTAACAGCGGAACCGGAACTCCCCACGTGTCGCTGGCCATATAGATGGCCGAACCAATCACTCTTTGTGCGGGAGAAGTCTTTAATTTTTGGACAAATTCTTCGACTGGTAAGGAACGTTCTTTCAGGCGCTGGGCTAAAATTTTTCGCCCCTTCTGCCAGGTCGACATTAATAAATAAACACCGGCACCGATCGCCAATGGCACCCAGCCGCCTTCTTCAATTTTTGCAATGTTAGTGGCAAAAAAAGCAAAATCCAATATTCCAAAAGTTCCGAAAACAGCCAAGGCAGTAAAGGTTTTCCATTTCCACAAGTCGCGTGCCACGTTGTACGCAATAAACGTCGTAATTAACATAGTTCCGGTAACGGCAATGCCGTAGGCGGCAGCCAGGTCTGATGCCGTCTTAAAAGATAAAACCAACCAAATTACTCCAACTAGTAAACACCAATTAATAAAAGGAATATAAATCTGTCCGATTTCACGTGAAGAAGTATGAACGATAGACATACGAGGACAAAAACCCAATTGAACAGCCTGTTTAGTAATTGAAAAGACACCGCTGATTAAAGCCTGTGAAGCAATGACAGTGGCCACTGCCGAAAAAACAACAAGGATAACGATCATATTTTGCGGCGCCATTAAATAAAACGGATTGGATATCGCTTCTGGATTTCGTAATAACAAAGCTCCTTGCCCCATATAATTTAATAGCAATCCGGGGAACGCCACAAAGTACCAGGCCAAGCGAATGGCTTTACGCCCGAAGTGCCCCATGTCCGCATACAGGGCTTCGCCGCCAGTAAGAACCAACACAACGGAACTTAGGACGATAAGTCCCAAACTTTTATGATCTAAAAAAAAGTCTATTGCATAGATCGGATTGATTGCCTTTAGAATTTCAGGATATTCAATAATTTGTATCAAACCAAAATAACCTAATAACAAAAACCAAATAACCATCACTGGCCCAAAAACGATACCAATTTTTCCGGTGCCAAATTTTTGAAATAAAAATAATATTGTAATCACAAAGACTGTCGCAGGAATGACGTAAGCATCAAATGTCGGAGCAATGTATTTTAGCCCCTCCATAGCAGAAAGAACAGAAATGGCTGGAGTAATGACACCGTCGCCGTACAATAAGGCCGCACCCACTAAACCTAAGGTCGTCAGATAAATTTTCTTTTTGCTGCCCTCGCCGCAATTTCTTAATGCCAAGGCCATCAATGAAAGTATTCCGCCTTCGCCCTTATTATCTGCGCGTAAAATAAACAAAACATATTTGATACTGATAATTAAAAATAAGGCCCAAAAAATTAAAGACAGAACACCGAAAACGTTTGCCGGGTTAATATCTAATCCAGAATGCGTAAAGCATTCGCGAAAGGCATATAAAGGACTCGTTCCGATATCACCATAAACGACACCCAACGCTCCCAACGCAAGTAGCCCCAAACTGTCATGTTTAATTTCGTGCGAGGCAGACTGTTGATTGCGTAAGATTCTGTTTTTCACTTTTTCCGCTTGGATAAAAGCCCAGACTAATCCCGTTTTATAGCAATGTCATGGGGTATTTTACGCAGCATATTAGTCTAGTTTTTAAGCAGAATCCAATAAGTCCCAAATGACAAATCAGGCCCTTATTTTTTTGGTTCTTAAGCCGATCTAAGAACTGGAAACCTCTATAATTTTCCGAAAGGTCATTTATGCAAAAGCCATCTTTATTCGTGATCGATGACGAGTTAGACATTCTTGAAAATTATCAAACTTTGTTTGAGGAATCATACAATGTTGTCACCTATGATAACCCTGCAAAATTCTTGCAAGACATGAAAGCGCCGGGGTTTCAAGCGCCGGATGCCTTAATCACTGACCTAACTATGCCAGGAATGAACGGTCTGGAGATGATAAAAAGATCGCATGCTCATGGAGTTTATTTTCCGTTTATTTTGCTTACTGGAAATCTAGACAAGGACGCCGCCGTAATAGCTATTAACGAAGGCGTTTTTAAGATTCTAGAAAAACCGACGGACTTCCAAATTTTGAATGCGGCTATCGATCAAATTATTATCGAACATGAAATCTATTTAATACGTACAGAAATCCGACAGATCACTAAACAATTGCGCGAGCTGTACGGTGGTTTGCGTATGAGTTTGGTTCAATATATTCCCGAGGATGTTATCGATCAGATGATCGTCGATGCGCCAGCAGGACACGTCCAACAAAAAATGAGCTTCGAAGATCTACTTGAGGTTTTGGAAGTCCGATTAGATCGACTATTAAAATCTGAAACTTTTTTAAATGAAATGCAGCAAAACAAGGTGAAGGCCAGCTAAAAAATGTCTGAGGATCAAGGTTACCATATTTTTATTATAAAAAGTAAACCAGACTCCCTGAAGTCTGCAGAAACTTTTTTGCGCAATCGAGGCTGGACAGTTTCTTCCGGTACCAATATGCGCGAAGCTTTGGCCTATATAATTCAAAAACAACCGCAAATCGTTATGATTGCGGCCGATCATCCTAATAAAAAAGTGACCGTATTACCGAAACTTCTTTCACAGGCGTTTCCAGTAAAAATCATTGCGTTCACTGAAAACACAGCATCAAATTCCGGCATAGCTTTACGAAATATGAATCAACAATATAGCATCTTTGCACCGGTGTCGGGACCGCAGATTCTTCGTATAACTTCAAAAATTTACAAAGACGATGACGAACGTAGATCCGATCCAAACTATGTGAGTACTTATTCGCAAAATTCATCCATCGCGGCGCAAGAAATTTTTAAGTTGGCTGGGGAACTCAATTCCGATCAATTGCAGAATTCAGTGGACCAGGCTCAAACGGCCATTCACCAAATGGGACAGTTGGATACTGGGAAAACCGCACCGGCAACCATGGCCTACGTGCCTACCCATGACACAACCAAA
>JAYVAZ010000126.1:0-4528 GCA_043750675.1 Pseudobdellovibrionaceae bacterium
CCCGTTCCAGTAAACGCGTAGCCGTAACTGGTTTCGCACCTTTGAAATTCAAAGATTTCACAATCACACAAAAGCGTTCTGGTCGTTACGCTGTTATTAATGCTAAAGGCAAAAATATCAATGCAGGCGAAAAAGAGAGCATTTTATTAGAGGCAAAATTACTTAAGCCTTCACTTAAAAAAGCTCCTGCAGCGGCTGCTCCCGAAGCAACATTAAATTAATTTTTAAATTACCGACCCCGATTTTAAAAACTCGGGGTTGATTCTTCATTCGATCTGCTTTTAGATTTTCCCCATCCGATCATTTTCTTCCCGAACCGTTCAAAAACCTGCCTTAAATCGAATAATTGCAAAGGTGGAAACCCCTTATCCGGTCCGAACTTTTGTGATCGTTATTCCAGAATAAAATTCTGACTCGTGAACAAAAAGTGACAACTGAACTTCTTCTGAATTTGCACTCCTTGCGGTTAAGTCCATTGCCGCAGCAAAAAGATCTGGATAAGAAGTCGAATTTTCCGATTTTGCACCGGGTTCTGGCGGGGTCGAGATATTCGTGTCTGGCGCCTGGGTTTCTTTATTTATAGCCTCTGCCCAAGTCGAGAAATTAATTGGCACGGAGTCGTCCGGGAATTTAAAATTAAAATCTTTAGGATTGTCGTCTTTCATGGCTCCTTTTTATCGGCAATGTTAACTGCTGACTAAAGCCTTCGCTAATGCCAGCCGTAGGCCCAGTAGAAAAACGATTAGAAAAGCGAGGAGAAGTAGAAAAATCGTAAAATTGAACTAGTGGGTTGACCGCATTCAAATAGCGATGATAACTAAGGCAAAGATAAGGGGTCTAACGAACTATGGCTAAAAAAACTGAAAAACCTGAAAAAATCGAAAAAGCAAAAAAGACTGAAAAAACTGCAAAAACTGAAAAGGCAACTTCGGTAAAGCCTAAGCTCAATTTGTTACAGCAAGTGGCCCAGCAGAAAGCGGCAGAGCAGGCCTTAGGCGGTAAGTCTGGAATGTTAGGAAAAGATCTTTCTAAAAGATATGGATCACCTAATTCTTTTAGCCCGCAAAAACCAACTAAACGTGGCGGTCGAAACGCGCAAGGCAAACCGTAAGGTTTAGTTCCCAAATTTAAAGGCCTCGGTAATTGCATCAGTTAATTCGCCTTCGATCTGGTCGGCGTGCACTAATTTAAAAGTGTGCGCAAACTTGGTTTTTGAAACAGCAGTGACAGTCTTAAAGGCAGTATCGATTCTCTTCACTGGCAGAAAAATGACCACTTCAAGGTAAGACTTTTTGGGTCGGACAAAAAAATAACAAACTTTTTTTGAAAACATAATTGCTTTACCGGAAGCGTAAATTCGCTGTTCACCTAACGAAGTACCGTATTCCCGAATTTTGCTCCAGGCTTCTTGAAAATCTTCTGGTAAACTTTTGATTAAGAAGTCTTCACTGGTATTATAGTGATCAGGGTGATGCGAATATTTTTTCGGTTTTGATTTGGATTTAGGCTTCGGTTTTGATTTCGTTTTGGCTTTTTTCATTTTCATCTAAATTCTAATTCACCAGTTCTGAAAGTACCCGAATCAGGGCGCCGCGGTCGACCGGTTTCGTCAGATGTTCGTTGAAGCCGTTATCTAGGCATCGTTTGCGTTCTTCTTTCATTGCATGTGCCGTAAGTGCGATGATAGGTTTTTTATAACCTTGTTTTCTTAATTCTTTGGTTGCTTCATAGCCATCCATTAACGGCATTTGTAAATCCATCAGGATCACATTAAACTTTCCATGCGTGGCTTTTGCGATCGCTTCTTTGCCATTACTGGCCAAATCAACATGTGCTCCGGCCAATTTTAATATTCTTTGTATCAAAGCCAAATTATCGGGACTATCATCGACCAGCAATATGTTTAAATTATCTAAGGTGTTTTTAAATGAATCCCCCCGCTGAGTTTCGGGTGGGGAGGTTTGAACAGAGACGCCATTTTGTGTAAAGGCTTCTTTAGATTGTCCATGCGAAATCGTAATACTAAAAGTGCTTCCTTGGTTCAAAGTGCTTTCTAGTAAAGTCACGTCACCATCCAAAGCGCTGGCCAATTTTCTTGATAACACCAGACCCAGTCCTGTGCCGCCAAATTTTCGAGTTGTGGTGATGTCGGCTTGAGTAAAAGGAGAAAAAAGGCGAGACGCATGTTCTGCTGAGATTCCCTTTCCCGTATCTTTCACCAAAAAATTAATTTTAGATTCATTTTCTGGGCAAACGCGAAGGGTAATCTCCACTGCCCCTTTTTCCGTAAACTTAACGGCATTACCAACTATATTGAATAGAATTTGTCTTAATCGAACGGTATCGGTGCGTATGACCGTTGGTATGGCGCCTTCGGTTTTTAGGTTTAAGGAAACACCTTTGCCACTGGCGTCCAGTCTAAGCAATACCATAATCTCGTTGATTGTATCTAACAATTTTATATCGGTCTTTTCTATTTCCAATTTACCGGCTTCTACTTTGGATAGATCCAGAATATCGTTGATGATAGTCGATAAAAGTTTTCCGTTTCTTTTTATAATTTCGAAAGTTTTCTGTTTTTCGGCGGACGACATCCTTCCGTCCAACAACAGTTCAGAGAAGCCTATTACAGCGCCCAACGGAGTCCTAATTTCGTGACTCATATTTGCCAGAAACGCACTTTTCGTTTCGTTGGCTACTTCTGCATCATCCTTCGCGCTTTTTAGTTCGGCTTCGATATTTTTATATTTGGTCACATCATTAGCAACAACTACAAATCCTTTAACATGCTTGTGTTCATCATATTCAGGAACGAATGTTATATTTAAAATAGCTGTGCGTTCGTTACTGTAAGATTTTCTTTCATAAGTTACGGTTTCACCAGCGAGTACTTTTTCTATGAACGTTTTATTGGGTGGGTAACGTTCTGGTCCCAATACTTCGGCAAAGGTTTTAGTGTGGATTTCATTGGCATCTCGGCCAAACCATTCACAAAAAGAATTATTGGCAAATAAAAAAGTCTCATTTTTATCCAACTGTGCCACTAGTGTTGGTATCGCGTTGGTAATAGTTCGTAATTGCAACTCGCGTTCTTGCAGCGCCGTGGTTCTTTCCTGCACTCGTCTTTCCAACTCTTTGCTAGATTCTCGGATTTGTGTAATATCCCTTAAAACTTTCGAAAAGCCGGTAATTCTTCCTTGGACATCAAATAAAGGATCTAAAACAATATTCGCCCAGAAGGTTGATCCGTCTTTGCGTTTCCGGAGAACTTCGGCTTCGTAATGGCCTTGCGTTTGTGCACTAATTAATTCTTTTGTGGTTGTGTCCGCATCCATTTCATATTGCGTATACAAAATAGAAACGTGTTTCCCGACGATCTCAAAATCAGAATAACCGGTGATTCTTTTCGCACCCGAGTTCCAAGTAGTAATGACGCCGTTGGTGTCGATAATAAAAATTGCGTAGTCTTTTACGGCTTCGACAAGGACTCGAAACTTTTCTTCGCTTTTTACTAATATGGCATCGTTTCTTTTTTGTCGTTTAGCCATTAGTCTTTGACCGACGGATCCGGCCAAAGCCAGCGCTATAATAAGAAGCGCCGCAGATATGGTCACCACGGTTAATCCAGAAGTGACCAGCAGGTCAGATGCGTCTATCTGAAAAGAATGATCGGGTACAAAGGTGGCGGCAGTCATTCCGGTGTAATGCATTCCTGATATTGCGATTCCCATTAATATGCTGGACAAAATAAGTAATGTAAAACGTTCTGGCGAATTTCGAAGACGAGTTAAAATCACCAGTGCCGCGAACGACGCGCCCAATGCAATTAAAACCGAAAGTGAAACGTATAAATAATTCCACTGTATATGCGCCGCCATTCGCATGGAGGCCATCCCAATGTAATGCATTCCGCAGATCGCGGCAGCCATTGCGATACCACTCCAGACAATAGATTTTGTTTTCACTTCGGCTCGACTAACGACGAACAGGGCTAGCCCGCTGCCTAAAAAAGCCACAACGATAGACAGGACCATCAATGGAACATCGTAACCCATTTCCATTTCCGGCATTTCGTAAGCAAGCATTCCTATAAAATGCATGCTCCAAATTCCAATTCCCATAGCGGTCGAGCCCAGTAGTAGCCAACCGAACTGCACAGCACCTCGGGCTTGAGTTACTGTATACGCTAAATTCAGTGCTGCAAAAGAGGCAAAAACCGCGACGATAATTGAAACTGAAATAAGGTAGGGATTATAAGCAACTTCCATTGTGAACCAACAATAATCAAAACTTTGATCAGAGTAAAGCGAATGATTGGCCTGCATCCCAATTATTGATTCACCTCGAATAGAACAACAGGGGCTTGGCCAGAGAGAAGGTTTTTAGGTGATTTTACATTATCGTGGCGACTTCGAAGGTCAGCGCAGCTGTTTAGCCAACTGAATGCAGAGTTCATGTCGTTATAAAATACCCTGAGGTCTCCCTCTGCAAAGGATAGTCGCGCTAAATAAGCCAGTTGGGAATTAGG
>JAYVAZ010000127.1:0-2937 GCA_043750675.1 Pseudobdellovibrionaceae bacterium
TGCTTCCTTGTTATTGGGTCTTGGATCCACTGCAACTGGTGCGGCATTAGATTCTGTTGGTGCAGCCGGTGTTGATACTACTATTGAAGAAGAAGCTGAGTACAAAGGTACTTCAGGTATGTCTTTACGCGGTGGTTACAACATGGAAAACATGTACCTTTACGGTTCATACGGCATGGATGGTTCAACTATCACTGTGAACAGTGCTGAAACAAAAGTATCTGGATCAGAATTAGCTATCGGTGTTGAAAGCAAACACAAACTTGATGGTGGCGAAATGTTCTACGGTGTTTCTTACCATATGGACTCTGAAAAGAGAGAAACAACTACTGAAGTTAAAACTGAAGAAACTTACTTACCAGTTATCATTGGTTTGGAAGCAGATGCAGCTTCTTGGTTAACTCTACGTGGTTCTATCACTCAGAACGTTCTTTTAGGTTCATCTAAAGCAAACGGTGGCGATGCGGATTCTATTCCACAGAACACTACTGTTGCTGCTGGTATGGGTTTAAAATTCAACAAAATGACTCTTGATGCAGTTCTTACATCAGGTGCGACTGGAAACTTCGGTTTAGATGCTGCTGGATTAGCTACTCACGCTTCTTTGACTTACTTATTTTAATTAATAAGTTAGTGTCGGGCGCAGAAATGCGCCTACAAAGTTAAACGCAGAAATGCGTTTATAAAAGTTAACTCCGAATTGAAAAATTCTAAAAAAGGCTGATTGAAAAATCAGCCTTTTTTATTTGGGTCGCAAGTATGCGGCCACTTATATCAGGTCGAAATTAGTTGGGGAATAATATGAATCTTTCTCATTGTCATATACAAGTTCGTGATATGGAAAAGGCCCGCAGATTTTACGAAGATGTTTTTGAATTTAAAGAAGATTTCATATGCGATGAGGACGAGGTGTTTTTGCGTAATTCAGCTGACTTTGTTCTAGGCTTAGAGAAAGTTGGAAATCCTGAGACGTTGCCAAGTTGGTTTCACTTTGGATTTGATACAAAAACAGAAGCGAAACTTCGCGAAGTTTTTGAAAGAATAAATAGTCTTGGCTATCCTATTCGACGCGAGATCAAAGACTTTGGTAATTCGGTAAATTTTTACTGCAATGATCCTGATGGTACTCAGATCGAAGTTTATTTCGATCGCAAATAGGCTGCAATGCAACACCATGGTGGTGTTGCATTGCAAAAGCGCTGAAGAAATTTATTGGGAGATCAAGTTTTGCATTCAAAAAACTCCGTCTTCGCTGTCTCGCTTCACCCAGCGGTAATGTCTAGCCAAGCGCGCGGCAGGCAAGGCTTTTCACCTCCGGCTAAAAGAGTTTGCAAAGCACCTACGGTTTCGCGCCAGTGCCGATGTCGATCCAGACTCTATCTTCTTGCGCCTGGAATCCAAGATTAGAATAGGTTTTAATCGCTGCCACATTATTTTTTAGTACGGCTAAAGAAACCGTAGCTACTTTATTTCCAAATGCTTCTGTGGCTAATGCCGAAACAACATCGCTGGCATATCCACGCTGTCGATATTCAGGATGAGTTTTAATTGCGGCAAGATCCCAAACGTCTTCAGTTCTGACTATAGTTGTTCCCATAGATACAATTTTTTCATCTTCGATGATCGCCATAATGACTGCGCCCTGAATCCACATTTTCATTTGTGTTGTGGCCTGTGGGGGAGCGCCTTGGAACTGGGCTAATTTTAAAGCATCTTCCACAACTAACCTTCGGGCTTTAGTCGATTCCACTAATTTTGCCGATGTCTTTTTCAAATCCATTCGCTGTTCTAGGTAAATGTTCGCCTGTGGATAAAGGGGCTGAATTTTACTTAAAATACTGGCGCGACTTTCGCGGATGACAAAAGGTCCGGTCGGCAATTTTTGAAATAACGTTTCAACGTTTCCGCCCGAATCATTTAAAATAACCATGGGATAGCGATCTTGCGAAGGATGCCCTGATATTAAAAGATAGGAAAAGCCCGCAGGAGTGTCCGTAAAAAATATTTTGGTTCGGCCTGGCCAAACCGTTAAATCCTGAATGGACCAAGCATTTTCAATAGGATTCTGCGATAGCTTTTTTAAGATTAAGGGAATTTCCAATGGGTCTCCAATTCTAAATTAGTTTTGTCTAGGAGCCACTGGGAAAATCCCCTTTGAGGTTTCCCCTTCTGACCTATTAATCTTTCTTTACGCTTTCCGGAACATAACTTGGCCGAATAAATTCAGGTGTGAATGGATATTTATAACTTTTGTAAGCGACTAATTTGGGAGTGCCGATATTAAGGTAGGTTTCGTCCCAGAGCTGCGCCAACAACGCAGCAGAACGACCCATTTCTTTAACAATAAGAACTCCGAATTCTTTGGTGACGGATTCAACAGGCTTTCTTTCCGCCAATGTTTTGATTCGCATACCCTTTTCTTCTTTTAGAACAGAAGGTTTAATTACTGGATCGATTTTTTCTACATCTTTGAGTTCTTTGTTTGCGATCAACGTCATTGCCCGCATTTTTTCTAATGTTGTGGTTGCATTTAGAAAAGCCAAATCGGGATTAGGTTTCATCGTTTTTCGATTCGCCTCGGCCAATTTTTGATATTTCATTCCTTGTTCAACTATTTTTGCATGTAAATTGTACGGCTGTGCGGAAACTCCCGCATCTTCATAGAATGAATGCAAACCGCCATGTCCATTATCCCAGCCATCATAGTTAGAACTACTATGAAGAGGCTGTGAAGAATCACCTACATAATGTCCCATTACTCCAGTTGTAATGAAATATTGGTAAATCAGTTTATTATATTCAAGATTATCATTTTGTTCTTCATTTCGATTAGCAGGGGCTGGGGCGGCCTTGATTTTTTCTCCAATTTGCAAAGCCATCTTTTGAAGGTCGTCGACCCGCCACCAAATAGAACCCAATTCTGAAGGGATATCGATG
>JAYVAZ010000128.1:0-3469 GCA_043750675.1 Pseudobdellovibrionaceae bacterium
CGATGGCTAAATCGCCTGTTCCAGTTGCGCAATCCAAAACTTTTTGTCCGAGGTCTGCACCAGATAATTTAACTAATTTTTTGCGCCATAGATGATGAACCCCAAACGATAAAATGGAGTTTGCTTTGTCATATCTTTTAGCGACTTTCGAAAACATTTCTTTTATTAATTCGGGGTTTTTACCCTCGTTGGGATTTCGCTGCAGAATATTTTTATATTCCATTATGACCAGCTCAGAGTTTTGCCAAACGCAGGAAGTAGAGTTCTAATTTGGTTCATCAACATTTCAAAGTCATTTACCGTAAGGGCTTGTTTGCCGTCAGATAATGCGGCACTAGGGTTGGGATGAACTTCGATTAATAATCCGTCGGCACCAGCCGCAATCGCGGCCAAAGACATTGGAGCAATTAAATCTTTAACACCTACGCCGTGCGAAGGATCAACGATAACAGGGAAATCAGTGTATCTTTTAACATAGGCAACCGCATTCAAATCTAAAGTATTTCGGGTAGCTGTTTCAAAAGTACGAATTCCGCGTTCACACAGGATGATATTTTCGTTGCCGCCTTGGGAGATGTATTCAGCGGCCTTAATCCATTCGTCAACAAGTGCGGAAAAGCTGCGTTTTAATAAAACCGGTTTTTTGGTTTGCCCCAACTCTTTTAAAAGAGCGTAGTTATACATATTACGGGAACCAACCTGATACATCGCTACCAAATCATCAATTTGTTCAATCTGTCGTGGATCAGTCACTTCAGAAACTAATTGCATGTTTAAATCATTTTGAACGCGCTTAACGAAGGCGAAGGCCTCTTCGCCAAGTCCTTGAAAAGACTGGGCACTCGTACGCATCTTCCACATTCCGCCGCGTAATAATTGGGCTCCTAAGTTCTTAACCGATTCGGCTGAACTACGGAACTGGGATTCGCTTTCTATCGAGCAAGGTCCTGCAATTACTGCAAATTGCTGACTTCCGATAGTTACGGGACCCACTTGAACTTGACGGGTTTTTTTGCTTTTATCGACTACATTTGACGCGTGCTGAACTTCAATTTCTGCCATTTTCATTTTCTTATATTCGTTAGTGAGAACATCTTATATAAGATTGTTCGTAGTAAACACAATGGCTATACATGACGCAGAATTACTTTTCAAACTTTAACTTAAAAACGACGTCGGCTGACAAATTTTTCAGTGTACTGCCCGAGCTTTATCATTCAGGCGCGTTGATTCAAATCGACCCAGATAATCTTTTACTATTACTGGGTCCTTTTCAAGGGCAGCAAACGGCTCAAAACGAATATAAATCTTCTGAAGATCAAGACCCAACTCGCTTGATAAACAAGCAACACCAAATCTATTTGTCGACTCAGAAATTCTTTGAAACTTTTAACGGCTGGGTGACGCCAAAAGCGGCCTATTTGTTTTCGCTTCAAGAAGTAAAAGAGAAGTTTAAAACCTTCGCCGTCGGCGCTTCTCAGTTGCAAGAACACACGGACTTTTTGGATTTGAATCAGTGGGTTGCCAAACAAAAATCCGAATACGAAGAAAGTTACCAGCTGATTTTAAAAATGATCCATCAGGAGCAAATTGAAAAGGCAGTGCCATCAACTACTTTTTCGCATCCAATGAAAATGAACTTTGATTTATTTTTGTTGGGACTGAAAAATCTTTTTGCCGGGCAGTCCGGCAAAACCGCCACGCAAAGCCTGTATGCTTACAGTTCAGAAGGTTCGGGTTTTTTTGGATTAACCCCCGAGTACTTGTTTGAATACAAAGACAAAAATTTGCGATCAATGGCGCTGGCTGGAACCGTAAAAAAAGACGAGAAGGAATCAAAAAGTTCCATTCTAAAAAATAAAAAACTAAGACACGAACATCATTTGGTCGTTGATGATATTAAAAGTGTGCTTGGTAAATACGGTTTTGTAAAAGTCAGCGAAACAGACATTCTAGAATTACCGTTTTTGTATCATTTAATTACAAAAATCGAAGTATTAAATGCCAAAGCTGTTTTCGAACAGCTTATAAAATCTTTGCATCCGACCCCGGCCTTAGGAGTTTCTCCGCGTAACTTTGGATTTCACTGGTTGGGGAAATTAGCCAGTGAAGTCGGTAAAGATTTTCATGGTGCTCCGATAACGATAAAAATCGGAGGTGATTTTTGTAAGTCACTTGTTTGTATCCGAAATATTCAGTGGAACACATCGGGAATGAAAGTAATAGTGGGCGGTGGACTAGTAAAAGACAGCCGCCTCGACGAAGAATGGCAAGAATTGGAAAACAAGAAAAAAGCCGTTCTAAAATCTTTCGGAGCCAAAGAATTGTGAAAAATATCGCACTCAGCAAACAGATTATCAATCAGTGTTTGGAAAATGGAGTAAGCGAATTTTGTCTATGTGCCGGTGCTAGAAATGCACCGCTAGTACAAGTTCTTTCGTTTGCAAAAGATATTAAAATTTATCATTTTTTTGAAGAACGTTCGGCCGCTTTTTTTGCTTTGGGCCGAATCGGTGAAACCGGAAAACCAGTTGCTGTTATCACAACTTCAGGAACGGCTGTAGCCGAGTTACTGCCGGCAACCATTGAGGCCTATTATAGTTCGGTGCCTTTGCTGTTGATTACGGCTGATCGGCCCCGAAGTTATCGGTTCACTGGGGCTCCCCAATCGATTGAACAAATGGGAATTTTTTCGCATTATATTGAAGGTTCCGCTGACTTAGAAAAAGAGCCTCTTAATTTAAGTGTATGGAACCAGAATTTTGCATTTCATTTGAACGTTAGTTTTGATGAGCCGATATTAGACGAAACGGTTGAGGTTTGGGAACCCCAGTTTCAATTAAGAAAAAGAGAATTAACGAAACTGGGAAGTTTGCATAAAAAAGTTTTGAATCAACCTTTGGTCGTATTGGGTCCGTTAAAAGAAACTGAATTTGAAATTTTGGTTCCGCACCTTTTGCGTTGGAATGCGCCTATTTATGCCGAAGGATTATCGCAACTAAAAGGGGATTCGCGATTGCAAGCGCTACTGTTGCAGGGATCTGATCATTTATTAAAAAAGTATTTTGAGAAAAAATATTTTAAGAGTTTATTAAGAATCGGTTCCGTACCGACGACACGTTTATGGCGAGATCTAGAAACGACGTTAATTGATGTCGCGGTTTATTCTGTTTCTAATAATGACTTTAAAGGATTATCGCGTCGTTCGCATCATTTTGTGGGGCTGCATTTATTGGAGACTTTTAGTTGCGAGTGGTCGGAAGATTTTCGTGATCAGGTGTTTGTTTCGGATGTTCAATCACGAACGAAAATTTTGGAATTATTCCAAAGGTTCCCACAATCTGAACCGGCGATGATTTTTGAATTGGCGCAAAAAATTCAGCACCAAAATATTTATGTAGGCAATAGTTTACCGATTAGGGAATGGGATTTAGTGACTGGCAAAACTTTGCAATTTGAAAAAGTTTGG
>JAYVAZ010000129.1:0-8045 GCA_043750675.1 Pseudobdellovibrionaceae bacterium
TGAGTTTCCGAGCGAACTTCCATATCCGAATCATTAAATGTGGGTCGTAACCCAACATTGGAAATGGAATTATACCAAACGCCGGCATACAAAACTCGAGTATAATAAACTCCTCGTTTTAAATGTTCTGCACCGATAGATTTTAAATTCATCGTTGGTACTCCGATCGTGTGTCCCCGCCTAGCACCATGAGTAACTTCACCCTGAAGATAAAAAGATCTTCCTAGTAACTTGTTAGCGGCTTCAATGTCGCTTTCAATAAGCTTATTCTTAATCAATGTTGTGGAAACAATCTCCCCGTGCTGACTGATTGCAGGAATAACGGTAAACTGAATGCCTTTCGCGGCACAGTAGTCAGAAAGTTTCTTAATGTCCCCGGTGCGCTGTTTGCCAAATTTAAAATCATGCCCCACTACCAAAAAGCGCGCATTAAAGCGCCCAATTACAATGGTTTCAAAAAAATCGATATCGGTAATCTGTGAAAACTGCGAATCAAATTTTTGAACATAAAGACAATCGATTTCATATTTCTCACATTGTTCAATTTGATCTTCGGTAGAAAAAAGTTTTCCCTTGTAATCTTGGGGTCGGAAAAATTGAAAAGGATGCGGATCAAAGGTCAGCAGAATTGATGGCAGCCCGAACTGTGTCGACAATTGTTTGGACTTTATTACCAGTTCTTGATGGCCCAGGTGGAATCCGTCGAAGTTTCCTATCATCAAAACGCAGCCTTTTTGCTTTTGCTCTGGTGTGAAATATTGATTAAAGGAGGCTAGATCTTTTATGTTCATTATCGTCCCGTTTGAACATCACTATAACTTAACGAAACCTTTAAAAAAACTTGAATTTTAACGCAGAATTGATATGTTGCGACAAATGTCTCCATTTACCTCTACACTCATCAAAGCCTACTCTTATACCTACCAGCATAGGGCGATTGTAATCAGAGCTTTGTTTTGCTGGGTTATCGGCGTTTTTTTAATTAGCACCGACGAATTAAACAATTACGACACCCGTTTAAATATTAGAGGACAGGAAAATTTCAATAATAAACTGGTTGTCGTCGAATTAGATCAAAAGCTGTTCTATAACAACGAACTTACATCGATGAAAGAGTCTTCTGATATCAGTGATAACTATTACTGGGACCGCTCCCTTTGGATGGAAATTTTAGAGACGCTGTTAAAGGCCAATCCCAAAAAAATAGCGGTAACTTTGACTTTCAGCGAAAGTATTGGTCCCCTTCAACCCAACAAAAACGAGTTCGCATTATTCAGCGATGATAAAATTTATTGGGCTGCAAAAAACAAATCAGACTTGACTACCCCTTCTAGCTGGCGTGATCGTTCGCATCTGGCTAGTTTCGACTTAACCAAAGATGAAGATGGATTACTAAGACGTTACATCACCAGCGGCAATCTTCCCGAGGTTCTTGCTGAATACAATGGAATTGCACACAGTCGCCTGTTGAATTTTCGCGGGAAAGAAGTAACCAATCAAAAAATTAAAGCCTCGGATTTAATCAATCACAAGGTGGATCTAAAATCGCTAGAAAATAAAATTATTATTATCGGATTAGATAAAGAAGAGTATTTAACGCCGATAGGGCCGTTGTCCCGTGCTGACCTGGTCGCACACATCGTAGACAACATTTCGGAAAATCGTTGGATTACGCGCGGGTATATTTACTTTTACGCCATTGAACTACTGATTGTACTATTGCTAACCCTTTATATGATTATGCAGTTTCCCCAATCAATTGCTTTTGTTTTAGTTCTTTGGATTACGACTTTACAGGTGGCTTTGTCCATTTGGGTATTTGATACCTTCCGAATTTGGCTACCGATTTTTTCGGCATGTATACAGATATTTAGCACCTGGTCGATTTTCATCGGCTACCAAGCTAATCGAATCGAACAAAAAAACTGGCAGTTGCAGCAGGAAAAAAACTATCTTAAAGAGCTGGAACAGCTTAAAAATAATTTTGTATCATTAATTAGCCACGACTTAAAAACTCCCATTGCAAAAATTCAAGCCATCATAGACCGATTAATGACGCAAAACCCGCAAAGTCAGTTATTTGATGACTTCAAATCCCTACGATTTTCTAGCGAAGAACTCAATAAGTATATTCAGTCTATTATTCAAGTTTTGCGCGTTGAATCCAGAGACTTTAAAGTTAACATGCAAGTCGGTGATATAAACGAAACGATCGAAGAGGCGGTACGCCAGTTATTAACTTTGGCGAAAGAAAAATCGATTCAGATCCGTACCGAGCTAGAGCCCATGTTTTCTACCGAATTTGACTTTATTTTAATCAAAGAAGTTCTCATCAATCTTATTGAGAACGCCATTAAATACACCCCCGAAGGAGGAACGATAATGGTAAGGTCTGCCGAAGCCGACAATGAAATCAAGGTCGAAGTGCAGGACAATGGCAGCGGAATTCCAGAACAAGAGATTGAACATATCTGGGGTAAGTTTGTCCGCGGTAAAGACCAAGATTTAAAGACAAAAGGGACTGGACTTGGGCTTTACTTAGTGAAATATTTTATAGAACTTCACAATGGAAGAGTTTCAATTGAAAGTTCGGTAGGCCAAGGAACTAAAGTATCCTTCACTTTACCGATTGAAGACTCTGCCGAATTGGTTGAAAAGGAAAATACATGAATCCTTCGTTAAATGTTCTTATCGTAGATGATGAAAGCGAACTCAGAAAAAGCGTATTATCAATTATTGAATCTTTGCATATTGACGTGCAGTTTAGTTTCCAAGAAACCGACAATGGATTAAAGGCCGTTCAATTAACTCGTCAGCAAAACTTTGACCTAGTTTTAATGGACGTAAAAATGCCGGAGCTGAACGGACTTGAAGCCTTAGAACAAATTAAATCACACGATCCAAGAACCTTCGTTGTAATTATGACTGCGCATAGCAATTTGCAAGATGCGGTACTTGCAATCAAAGAAGGCGCCTACGATTACGTAGAAAAGCCGGTTAACCCCGACCGGCTGAAAGAAATTATTTTAAAGTGCATTGAAGCGCGTGAGATGATCTCGCGTCTGTCTTTATCTAATCCTATTTTTGATGACGACGTTGATAGTGAATTTGTCGGTCAATCTGAAAAAATGCGTGAAGTATTCAGCCTTATTCATAAATTGTGTAAAGTCGACACTACCGTCTTGATCCGTGGTGAAAATGGAACTGGTAAAGAATTAGTCGCGCGCGCTATTCATTACAATTCGCCTCGGAAGTCTGGTGAATTCGTAGCCATTAACTGTGGCGCCATCCCAGAAAATCTGATGGAGAGTGAACTTTTCGGACACGAAAAAGGTGCCTTCACTGGTGCAGTCGAAAGAAAAATTGGAAAATTTCAGTTGGCTAATAATGGAACTTTGTTTCTGGATGAAATCGCAGAGTTAAAACCTGAAATGCAGGTTAAATTACTTCGCGTACTACAAGAGAAAAAATTTGTTCCGGTGGGTAGCAATCGTGAAGTTAAAACGAACGCAAGAATCATTACGGCAACAAATCGAAACTTGGAAAGAATGATTGAAGAAAACACTTTCCGAGAAGATTTATTTTACCGTTTAAATGTCATGCCGATTTTTTTACCTCCACTTCGCGACCGCAAAGAAGATATTGGCGCGCTTAGCAGTTATTTTATTAAGAAATTCAGCAAATCGCATCAAAACAAAATCCAAGATATTACCCCGGAAGCTTTAAATGCGCTGAAGTTACATCGATGGCCCGGAAATATCCGCGAACTAGAAAACGTAGTGGAACGGGCTTTCATATTGGAAAACAGTAGTGCTATCACAGTTAATAGTTTGCCTGAAAGTTTTCGCAAAAGCTTGGAAGTGAAATCGGCCTCACCTTCGAACCCAAATTCGCAAGCCTTAGATTTTGAGGTGTTCAAAGAAAATGCCGAAAAAGAATTTATTGTTAGCGCCCTCAAAGCCAATAAAGGCCGGATTAATCAGACCGTAGCACAGGCTAATATTCCTAAGAATACTTTGCTTAGAAAAATTAAAAAATATGGAATTGTTACAAAAGACTATATGGAGTGATCCACTTCCCTGTTTTCGCGTAGGCTTAAACAGGCCGTAAGCACTTCATGCATCTTGATGTTCTTCATACACTTATGGTGTTTCAGCGGACACTCCTGGTGCCCGTGTGCACCGCAAGGGCGGCATCCTAAGGTGAGATCTTGCACAACCAAAGAGCTTGAATTCCAGGGACGAAATCCTAATTGTAAAACTGTAGGACCAAAAATACTGACCACCGGAATTTGGACCAGACTGGCCATATGCTGACCGCCACTATCGTTAGTTACCGCGAAGTCACATTTTTTTAGAATTTCTAAGGACTCAGGCAAATTTAATCGTCCCGCCCAATTTACGCATTGGTCGCTATTTGCAATTCGCTGGCATAAATCTCTTTCGCTTTCCGAGCCCAAGAGGTGAACTTCGAATCCACGCTGACAAAGGGCCTTTACCAATTCGCGAAAACCATCTTCCGTCCACTGTTTCGTTTTCCAAATGCTGCCGGGAAAAATCGCTGCACGGTTAAAAAACTTTGGCGGAGGACTTTCATTTTCAAAAAAATCAGCCCAAACGGGAACGTCCGTAAGTTGACCATCGGAAAGAATTTCGCCTAGGTAACTATCTTCAAACTGTAAAAGGTTTTTATTAAGATCGTCATTTTCTGATGACAGTAACTGCAGTAATCTAACGGGTTCTGGCCATTTTAAATTCTTTTGTGGGCGCAAATCATAGGCCCAAAAATTCCACCACTTCTTAAAACCGATCTTTTTAGTCGCTTTGATTCTTTTCGACATCAATGCCGTTGAAAAAGAAGGGTGCGGGCATAGCAATAAATCAAAATCATCTTTAATTTGAGAAGTGATCATCGAATAATTTTTATTTTTTTTATCTACTTCAAAAATTTTTTCTACTACCAAATAATTTTTAAATAATGAAGCTAGGCCCTTGCGACAAACCAAAGTGACTTCGGCTTTAGGATATGTTTTTTTCAGCCATCGTAACAGTGGAAAGGTCAGGATCAGGTCGCCCAAAAACGCGGTTTGAATGACAATAATTTTTTCCGTTACACCCATAAATCTAATTTAATGGAGACTCAGTTTCAGGACCAGAAAATTCGACAGATTCGGCTGATTTTAAAAGTTGATGAACAGCATTAAGCCACGTCTGAAGCGCAATGGAATCATAGCACATCTGTTCTTTATTACATTCTCGTTTCCAACATGGCGAACAGGACATCGGCGACTTCAATTTTATTCCCCTGTTAAAAAGTTCGATTTCATGATCACAGGTTGGTCCAAACCACGCAATGACCTGTTTTTTTGCAGCAATAGATAGATGCATTCCCAAACTGTCACCGGTCAAAACAATATCACAAGCGCCGATACTTAAATAGCCGTCACGTAAACCTGAGGTAACGTTAGAACAAATGATATCTAAACCTGCAGATATTTCAGCGTTCCGGGCCGAGTCCTCATGGCCGCCTAAAAGAACAATATTTTTAAATCCTTCATGCTGCAAAGCTTGAACTAAACTTCTCCAATAAGAAACCGTTAATTTTTTCATAGGCATTACGGCACTGCATCCCGTATTTAACCCAATCATTGGACCTTTGTAACGAACCCATTCAAATTTCCGTTGCTGTATTAACACGGATTCTTGAGTCGTTAATGGCAAGTTGTAATCCAGTAAAGCCGGGTCTGACGTAAACCCTGTGGTGTTTGTTTGTGCCCTTTTTTTGTTTAGGCTAAAGGCCTCGGACATTAATACGATTTCGGATTTTTTATTGACCTGAAATTTTTTAAAATTAGACAGACCCAATTCATAAAGTTCTTCCGAATTTCGATTGTAGTAATCGATGACTGCATTTTCAGCGTCTAAACCAAATCCAAATTTTTCTTTGGCATCAATTCGATTCCCTAGAGCACCGGTAAATAAAGACTTATCAATACAAAACAAGGCTTCAAACTTTAGTTCTTCCAAAATAACCGTATTCGACCAATTGTTTTCAAAAAGGCGATCGATGTCCGGATGACCATTTAAAATTTCTAAACAGCGTTTTTCTGTAAACCAAAATAATGGACTGTCTGGATATTTTTTTTTAATTTGTTTAATCAATCCGGTTGAACGAACAACTGCGCCAAGGGCCCCTAAGTGAATAATTAGTACCGGCTTCTGTTTAGGTTTAAATGATTTGCAGTGCGATTCACATTGGTCAGAAAATCCACAAGGTTTGTACCCGCTAAAATGAAAACAGTTTTTCATTGCCATATATAAATTGTAAAAGAATTCGTCCAATGGAGATACTGGACTGTAGCCCGGTTATAGAATAGTATAACCTTGGCGGCGCGCTTTGGCAGGGAATCATCCTGTGCAATCAACAAGACTAGATCAGTCGCCCTTATCTAGTTTAACGATTTCAGAAACCAGAGAACCGATTTTAATCTTACATTCAATGCGCAAAATGAATTTTCGATCGTCATCACTTAACCAAATAAAAATGTCGCCCACAGGCTTGAATTTACCCTTCAACGTTACCTGCGGCTGAATTACGATAGCATTAAATTTTCCGGCCTGGGTTTCCAGCACTTCCTTGCGAATGGCCTTCGCCGTAAAAACTAAATTCTCTTTGTCGTTGGTAACACGAAAGGCTCGTTCATCCCCTACTTTCCACGGAAAAGCGCGGAAGTAATACAAGGAACTAAAAGTGTTCTGTGAAAACGGCAATATTTCCCAGTTCAGCTTTTTTTCTTCTTCACCTTTGGCTTGCGTATACTTTTTCTCCCAATAGGTGGCCTGCAGTCCGGTCTGATCGTAAAACGCGCGCGCTTCACGTAACTGGGCGGTCTCTTTTGCATGTAAAGTGAAAGCCGAAGGAACCATAGTTTCGTAATCCATCAAAATGCTAACAAAATCATCGACCGAATAAAAAGAGGAAAATAAAGAGGTCGACAAAATCGACGCTTTAAAATGATAAGACTTCTTTTGATTAACTTGGGCATACGGCAGAGTTTCAAAAGTCAGTGAACCTGCGTCCATTTTTAAATAAGTGACTTCATGTACAACTTTTTCATTTTCGCGGAAGGGGTCTACAACGGGACGTCGACCGATAAATCCGTCTTGGCCTTCTTCTTCAGGTTCATGTTTCGTCAGATCAACAACAGCTACCTGTCCCGATTTTGAATTTTTCTTAGTTTTACTCTTTTTGACCGTATTTGTAGGCAGTGGTGCTTTAGGTTCTTCGGCCACAACAACGGTCTCGTTTGTTTTTGGGGTGGAAGCAGCAGCGCTGCTTTGTACCTTTGGTTTTGCAGTTTGGATACGAACCAGTTTTTCAAACTCGTCGTTTTTTTCTAAATCCGAAGATTTTTCATATTTTAAAAACTTGGATGAACAAGATGTTAAAAAGACTAAGCTAAAAATTAACAAGCCCAGGAATTTCATTTAAAAGTTTTTCCACCTTCTGTGTACCCACATCCACTGTAGAGGATGTTTTAAAATAATCCTTTCAATTTCATCATTAAATCTTTGGGTCATCAATTGAATTAATGACTCCTTGTCTCCGATTAAATCAGTTAACACTACTTCCCTTTCGAAGACCACGTGCGTTTTAAGATTTTCATCACGGTATGAATAGACTGGAACCACAGGAGCCTTAGTTTTAATCTTGAACAACGCCAAACCGTAAGCAGTCCCTGTCTTTTGACCAAAAAAGGTGGTTTCTACTCCGTAAGGGCGCCCCATAAATTGATCAATAACAAAAGCCACGGCTTCCTTCTTTTTTAAGGCTGCTAGTATTTCGAAGGGTGTTTTAGGTCCATGTGGGTCAATAAAGGTCGTTCCAAACCTTTTCCGAATCTCAAACCAAAACTCATTGACCGTTTGATTCTTAAATTTCTTAGAAATTAAATGCAAAGGGATCCCCTTTAGCGAAATCATGTTTGCCGCCATATCGCCATTTCCCATATGCAGACTTAACAACAGAACACCTTTGTTTTTTCC
>JAYVAZ010000130.1:0-13016 GCA_043750675.1 Pseudobdellovibrionaceae bacterium
TCTTCAACTAATAAAACATCGGTAAAGTAGAGAGGGGCGCCGTCGTCCAGATCAAACATAACTCCATTGTCAAAGGCAAAGGGCAAATGTAACCCTTCCATGTCCAATCCTGTCTCAAATTCGCTGCCTTCTCCTAAACTTTTGCTATTCATATATCCTCCTTGATTATTGTGTACTTTTATTTTGGTACTTTTTTCAAAAGAAAAGATAGGGTCATTGCAAGCGTTTAAAAAACTAAACATAGGAAAAAACCATACCCATTTCTTTTTTTCGTAAGAAAATAACATTGCTATAAAACAGTTTACAATTACGTGATACACCATTAATTATGTATCAAGTTTTGTATATTTAGGGTTTAGTCACTATGACAGAACGAGGGGGGTTATATGACATCGAATACAGTCTCAGACACGCCAGATACTCAGATACCAATTAATGTAAAGAAACTGGAAAGCACATTTTTTCATGATGGTCTTTTTTTGAAAGAGGTCTTGCAAGGATACCGATCGACCCATGCCAGTTGTATTCAACAGATGCGAGATGGACTTAGCACTAGGAATGAAGCCGCACTGTCAAACGCCAGTCATAAACTAAAAGGCTCGACCCTAAATTTTATTCAAGGGGATGTTACTAATTCTTTGGAAGAAATTGAACGTGAGTCTCGAAAACAAAATCTTTCAAAAATCACTTCTTCAGATATTGATAAAATTGACGTCCAGTTAAAGCATTTGATTGAACAACTGACAGTCCTTGCTGAAGAATGGATCAGCAAGGCCCATTAAAACGGCCCGCTACCCAGCAAATCTGCGCAGGCAAAAAAACTGACGCCAGGCTTACCTCACTCAATGAGTAACCCTGGCGTTTGTGTATTGGGAGATCAGCTTTAACAGTTGAACCCTATCGATAGGTTTGGTGATATGATCGTCACAGCCAGCTTTTATCGAACGCTCCCTATCTTCCTTTAAGGCATGAGCAGTCAATGCAATAATAGGCTTTTTGTAGCCTTGGCGACGTAACTCAATAGCCGCAGAATAACCATCCAAAACTGGCATTTGAATATCCATTAAAACAATTTGAAATTCTTTTGACGTGGCTTTATCAATGGCCTCTTGTCCATCGCCGGCAAAATCTGTTTTTGCGCCAACCCCTTTTAGGAAGTGCTCCATTAAAATTCGATTATCATTAGCATCATCCACAATAAGTATCGCAACATCTTGCAGATATTTTTTGTCGAAAATATTTTTTTCAATACTACTTTGAATATGTTCTGAACTGATATTTTCAAAGTAAGTGACGGGCTCTACCGCCTTCGCTTCTATATCAACACAGAAGACACTTCCCACATCCGGCTCACTACTTTCCAAATAGACATTGCCTTTTAGGGCTCGCGCTAGTCGTCGCGACAACGCCAGTCCCAGACCCGCGCCTCCGAATCTTCTGGTTGCCGAGCTATCCACCTGCATAAACGGTTGAAACAGGCGCTCTACGTGGTTGGCTTGAATTCCCGGACCGGTATCGGAAACCGAACAATGTAAGACCCTTTGTCCGGTTTCGGCATTGGTTGTGTAGGAAAGTAAAACTTCTACCGTCCCAACACAAGTAAACTTTATAGCATTTCCAATTACGTTGGTTAAAATCTGTCGGTAACGAGCAGGATCAGTAAAAATGGTTCGCGGAATAGGATTTAGGCAAACAAAATTTAATTTAATGCCCTTTTCTCGCGCCTGGATTTTTAATGATGATTGCAAGTCCACAAAAATTGTCATCAGATCGGTTTCAGCGGAATCAATATTCAACCGACCGGTTTCTACCTTGGAGATATCCAACACTTCATCGATGATCCTTAACAGCTGCAAACCACTTCTTTTCACAATGGCCAAATTAGCCATTCGATTTTCTAACGTTACTTCAGGATTCATCAATAGTTCAGTAAATCCAATAATAGAATTCAGTGGTGTTCGAATTTCGTGACTCATATTTGCCAAGAAATGGGTTTTTGCCAAACTCGCCGATTCGGCCTCTTTGCTGATTTCTATCAGTTTGGTCTCCATATATTTACGATCTTCGATATCTGTACACGTTCCCAACCAGGCAATGACTTCGCCGGCGTCGTTTCTTTCAGTCTGCGCACGTACCCAATGCCAACGCATTTCGCCGGCGTGATTACGAATGCGGCATTCCGCCTGAAATCTAGTTCCCTGTTCCATCGACTTCATCCAGCTTCGCAAAAAATTTCCTAAATCGTCTTGATCAAAAGCCTGCTGCCAACCATCACCGAAACTTAACTGATCGGTCAGACCGGTATAATCAACCCAAACCTGATTAAAGTAATCAATACTTCCACTGGAATTGGCACGCCAAACAACATCAGAAATGGAGTTCGCTAAATTCTGATAACGTTTTAAACTTTCGACTTCCCATTGAGCCAGACGCAAAACTTTTTCCTGCCTTGCGCTTTCGCGAATCAAATATGATTGCTCTTCCAATAGTTTCGACTTTAAATAAAGATCAACGAATACGCTGACCTTAGATAAAAGAATTCTGGCATCAAACGGCTTGAAAATATAATCGACGGCTCCACCGTATTCATACCCACGATATATATGGTCAACATCTTCGATGCTAATCGCGGTCACGAAAATAATAGGTGTGTAACGATAACTTGCATTTTGTTTGATTCGATTGGCCGTTTCAAAACCATCCATGCCTGGCATTTCCACGTCCAATAAAATAACAGCAAAGTCATTCAGCGAAAGCAAATTCAATGCTTCCTGTCCAGAACGCGCCATTACAAGATTAAAATGGCTATCTCTTAATACCGCCTGCAAAGCGATTAAGCCCTCTTCCCGATCATCGACTAATAAAATACTAATATTCTGGCCCATCAACCGTTAACCTTGGTACTGGCTCCCCAAGCACAGCTGGCCAAACCGAAAAAAAACCGCTCTTGCATTTGACCCTCGTGATCCACAGTATTCCGAACGCGAACAAACTCGTTCGCCATTTTTTCATTCGTTGGCTCAATTTGACTTGATTGCATTTTAGAGTAACTCAGAATAACTTTTCTTCTTTGACCCAGTAACGTGGTTTTTTTACGCATCTGAATTCGTTTAGGAGTCTTAACTTCAATTAATGAATTTTTTTTCTTCCTAAGATTCCCTGCATTATTAGCTTTCATAAAGAGGACCCCCTCAGGTTTCTTACTAAAACTTAAATCAAGATTGCTTAGAAAATTAAAGATCAGAAAGATACAGGTAGGTAGCAGAAGTCTTATTGTTGTGATTTCTAAACTTTGTTTTTGATCAAAATAGCCGCTTCCAGACTATCTTTGCGGGCTTTTATACTCACTGGATTTCAAATGTTTAGATTTCTTTACATAGCCTTTGCATTTTGATTTTTACGCTAAATATACCCATGCTGAAATTGGCCTACTGGTATATCCACCGGAGGTTAGAGAGGGGCTCTTATGTTTATAAATGGAAAAGATTTTTCTCGTCTTCCCATATATACCGAAGACGATGAACGATATAAATGCATCGATGCCTTGCTGGACGAAAGTGGATCCCAAATACAGACTCTACTGATTCGTCACCATGCCTTGTTTGGATCTAGCGAATTTGCTGTTCCCGTTCATCTGGTAAAATATATAGATCCGGAAGACGGTGTCGATCTTTACGGCCAAATGTCGGACCTTCAAAAATATAAAATGTTAACTGAATTACCGAAATACAGTCGCCTAAGAAATTTAGGATTGGATATCGGTGAAGTTTTAACTCCGGAAGGTTTTATTTCGGGTAAATATTTGGATGATACGCCGATAAATTACTTTGCAATGAATGATGTGATTCGATTTAAAATGCAATGTCTTGATGATAGTTTAGGTAAAATCAAAGATTTCTTTTTTGATCCGGTTACTTTGCTTGTCAGTCATTACGTAGTCGAAATCAATCATGTTTTTTCAAAAAAGTGGACTCTGATACCTATTCATAATTTACAAAAAATAGACTGGGCACAGCGTATTTGTTACGCCAATCAATCCAAAGCCCACTTTATGGAGCACTTGTTACACAGGAAGCCAGATTTAGAATCCAGTTTAGATATGGATCAAAGAATAAACATCGATTCCTTTTTACAGCGTCCCCCTACCTGGCCGTATGCGGACTCTGCGAACAACGAATGGAGACCCTTAGACTTTTAAAACGCCGGGAAAGGTGGTTTACGTAAGTAGACCTAACCGTTTGAAGAAATAATTACAAACCACTCTGCCGTATACGTCGGAGAGTGTGTTAATGAAAACTTAATTTGTGAAGACAGGCTTTATTGTACTATAAAAACGTCTCACCAAAACTAAAAGTGGAAGTGGAAATATGACGACGATTCTAACTATTGAAGATAATATTGAAACGCAGTTGCTCCTAAAAAAGGCCCTCGAGCCTAAGTACAATGTTAAAATATTTTATAACTTAGCAACAGCACGCGAATATTTAAAATCGAACCAAGTTGACTTAATTCTTTTAGATTTGATGTTACCGGATGGAATGGGTTTAAATTTATTTAAGGATTTTGGCGCTGATAAACCAGCGGCTCGCACCCCTATTATTATCCTTTCCTCACTAACTGACGTTAAAACCAAAATCATTGGCTTGGAATCTGGCGCTGACGACTATATCTTGAAGCCATTTGATCATCAGGAATTAATTGCTCGAATTGAATCGGTTCTGCGCCGTGGTCCTACTCGCCACACAGAATCTACAATTACTTTTGCTGATATTGTTGTTGATTTGGCTAACCAATCGGCTTGCTATAAAAAGCATGATAAAGTGAATGACCTTAGCCTTACCCCTATTGAATTCAAAATCTTGTTAAGTTTGACACGCCAATTTGGAACGCAAATTCCCAGAGACACTTTAAAAGATATAGTATGGGGAGATATTTTTGTTTCAAAAAGAAATGTCGACACTCATATTTGTAAATTACGTAAGAAGCTGGAAGACACGACTATCAATATCCTAAATAAACGTGGAAAAGGTTATTTTGTGACCACTTCTAATTCTAACGATTCTTCAGGTTCTGATTCTGTAGATAATTCAGTCAATTCTGATTTAATGGCAAATAAAGAAACTGAAAATGAACTACCTGCATTTGGAATTAATAAACATGGGTTTGCAAACTCGGAAGAAGTCGCACCTTTAGCACTAGGAATATAAGAAGTTTAGTGACGTAAGTGAAATAAAAAAGGCTCCGAAAAGGAGCCTACTTTTAACAAAGGCGCTAGCAGGCGCCTTTTTATTGTTAAAAACCAAAACCGGCTTTAGATGCCGGCCTAATGTCGGGCACTAAATGCCCGCTTTATGCCGCTCCTCATCATCAACATGAGTTAAAATACCGCCCTTTAATTGCGGACGATAAGCCAGGCGATCAATCCCGTAATTAAAATTAGTTCCGCTTAAACCGGGAGTTTGCCATTCTGGGCCCATTCTAATGGCATCAACCGGACAAGCTTCCTCACAGAAACCGCAGTAAACACATCTTAAAACGTCGATCTCGTAACTGATAGGGTATTTCTCGACAGATGGATCTTCGTGTTCGCTAGCCTTGATGGTAATGCATTCTGCCGGGCAGGCCGTCGCACACAACATACATGCCGTACACCTTAATGATCCGTCTTTTTTAACAGTTAAAACGTGATTGCCTTTAAAGCGCGGCGAATATTCGAACTTCTCTTCCGGATAGTTCACCGTCAGCATTTGTTTTCTGTTAAAAAGATTTTTCAACAGATGACTGCCTGTAATGAACATTCCGCCCAAGATACCCGGCAGGTACCATTTAGAGGCTTCACTGGTGTTCTTTTGTACGATACTCATAATTGACCTCGTTTAAAGACAAATTCGTTCTTTTTACGGTGCTCTAACATCACTGTATCCACAGGACGTTTTGTTTCTACGAAAACATTTGTTTCGGGTTTAACCATCAATTGTTTTCCACTCATCAATTCGGCGGCTTCCGTTACCGTCAGCGCCTCTGAAACGATAGTTGTTACCTTTTTAAATTTTTGCTCGATCCCAGCGAAATTAACAAAGGTTCCTTCTTTTTCTACAAAAGTTTTTAACGGAATCAACCAAACATTAGTCTCTAGTTCTTCAAAGGCAGGCACTTTAGCAGCTGTTAGGAAAATTAAATTCTCTACGGCAGAAAATTCTTTAATTCGTTCTTTATATTCGGGATAAACCGGGACGTTTTCTGGCCCAACCACAACCAAATTCTTAATTGCGCCTGATTTTAAATCTTTTTGCAAATCCGTCCACACCGCCGTGATGCCGTGTTTTTCAAAAGCCTTTAATAGGCCTTTAGTATTTGGATTTTTATCACCACGAATCAGCATTCCATCATAATAATCAAAACTGTCCTTATTATTGATCCAATGAAAAACTTTTTTAGATTTGAAATCGTTTACGAAAGTAGAAATGATCGATTCATATTCTTCAATCGTGTGTTGTCCAGTCAGTACCAACGCATTTTTATCGCCTTTACCAGCCAACATCGGAACCAATTCTTTGGCCGCAGCACCGGCTGCCATTTCGGCCCACGCGCCCCCTTGGGATTTCTTTTTAGCCTTCAAAAGACGATGTTCGCGATTAGCAAATTTATACACATCGCGACCTTCATCGCACATCCAATGACCATTAATTTTTTCGTTATATACAGGCTTCACACGGAACAAACCTTCTTTGTTAAAGTAAACTTTAACATTGCAGCCCGTAGAACAACCGTTACAAACCGTTTCTTGGTCTTTTAGATACCAAACCCGTTGTTTAAATCGGAAATCTTTAGAGGTCAAAGCCCCAACCGGACAAATATCAACTGTATTTAAGGAATATTTATTATTTAATTCTTTGCCTTCGAAAGTACCGATCTCAGATCGGTCTCCACGATTGAAAATTCCTAGCTCGTTAGTTTTTGTGACTTCGTCTGTGAACCGAACGCAACGCGAACAAAGGATACATCTTTCTGAATCCAAAACAACAGTGGGACCTAAATCCACAACTTTATGCTTCTTTTGTTTTTTCTCGGCCATTTCTGGAGTGTATTTTCCAAACTCCATATACTGCTCTTGCAGGCCACACTCACCGGCTTGATCGCAGATCGGGCAATCCAAGGGATGATTGATTAAATGAAAGTCCATTCCCCATTTAGCTGCGTCTTTAACTGACTCAGAAGTGTTATTGATCTTCATGCCTTCAGTAACAACGGTGTTACAAGCAATTTGTAATCGCGGATTTCCCTCGATTTGAACCATACACAAACGACATACACCAGCGACACTTAGGCCAGGATGCCAGCAATAATGCGCGACTTTACCTTGTGGCCATTCGCCTTTTTTCCCATACATCGCTTCAATGATGGTTGTGCCATCTTTAACTTCTATTTCTTTACCATTAATGGTGCATTTCGGCATGTGAAACCCCTTTCACTTTTGAGCGTCCTTCGCGAACAAAGTATTCAAATTCGTCTCTGAATTTTGTCACGAAACTAAGTACCGGTAAGGCGGCGGCATCAGAAAGAGCGCAGATGGTGCGACCTTTCATATTGTCTGCGACCTTAATCAGAAGATCGATATCCTGCAAACGACCACGGCCGTCCAAGATAGAGTGAACTATTTTATTTAGCCAACCTGTACCCTCACGGCAAGGTGTACATTGGCCACAAGACTCATGATGATAAAAGTGGGTGAGGACACCCAGCATATCCACCATACATTGTGAATCATCTATTACGATAATGGCGCCTGAACCTAACATTGATCCCAGTCCAGCTAAAGACTCGTAATCTAAATTGGCTTTTTCGCATTCGGCCGCCGTTAATACCGGCGCCGAAGATCCACCTGGAATAACGGCCTTTAGTTTTCTTCCGGGATGC
The DNA here is from genome assembly GCA_043750675.1 of Pseudobdellovibrionaceae bacterium. Lineage (GTDB taxonomy): Bacteria > Bdellovibrionota > Bdellovibrionia > Bdellovibrionales > Bdellovibrionaceae > JAYSSX01. The sequence continues at coordinate 7,918 of JAYVAZ010000130.1, forward strand.
ATCCCTTTACCCAATTTATTAATCATGTCCATCATCGGATAGGCCAAAGGAACTTCATAATTTCCCGGTCTTTGAATATTTCCGCTTAATGAAAATAATTTTGTACCAGCAGACTTTTCGGATCCAAATTTTTTATAGGCAGCCGCCCCGTCTTTAATAATGGGAACAACAGCAGCTAAGGTTTCAACATTATTTACGATGGTGGGTTTGCGAAGGTAACCTTGAACCGCCGGAAACGGAGGTTTTAGTTTGGGTTGACCCTTTTTACCTTCTAAAGATGAAATCATTCCGGTTTCTTCGCCGCAGATGTAGGCACCGGCTCCGCTGTAAACATCTAAATCAAAATCCACTCCAGTACCCAGAATATTTTTTCCTAGCAGTTTAGCATCGTATGCTTCTTTGATGGCTTTTTCTAAAACGCGAATAACCATAAAGTATTCACCACGAACGTAGATATATCCTTTTTTAGAACTAACCGCGTGGCCAGAAATAATCATACCTTCAATCAATTGATGAGGAGCACGCTCCATCATCATTCGATCTTTAAAAGTACCTGGTTCACCTTCATCGGCGTTGCATAGCAGATATCGGGGTTCATTATTTTTCGGTAAAAATCCCCATTTCATTCCGGTCGGAAAACCGGCCCCGCCACGACCACGAAGACCAGATGCTTTAACTTCGTCGATAATCGACTGCGGTTGCATTTTTAACGCTTTTTCAATAACTTGGTATCCGCCTAATTTTTTATAGCCGTCAATTCCAATGAATTCGTCTTTATCGTAATGTTCCGACAGTAGTTTTGTTTCCATTATTTCAGACCTCGCAAGATATTCATCGCAGATTCCGTCGTTAAATTTTCATAGTAGGTTTCATTGACTTGCATCATCGGTGCAGTTCCACAAGAACCTAAACACTCCACTTTCGAAACCGTAAATTTTCCATCTACCGTGATAGTATCAAATTTGGTTTTTAATTCGCGGCAAATATCACTGGCCATTTCACGGCTGTTATTCAACGCACATGAAATATTAGTACAAACCTGAACGTGAAAACGACCGACTTCTTTTTGATTGAACATCGTATAGAATTTGAATACTTCGTTGATTTTTGCAGTCGGAATATCCATCACTTCACTTAAGTTCTGAATGACAGCTTCGTTGACCCAACCCTTATTTTCTTTTTGAGCAATATAAAGGCAAGGAATAATCGCCGACTCTTTGGTTTCATATCTTTTTAATTCGGCATTGATTTTTTCTAAACCAGCAGCCGAGATTTTAAAAGTGTATTCCGTTAGCGGATTTGAGGTTGGTGTAATCATCGATCTAACTCTCCTGCAATAACGTTCATACTTGCCACCGTCGCGATTGCATCCGCGATGAAGGCCCCTCTAACCACAGAAGGAAACGATTGGTAAATAGCAAAACAAGGCGGACGAACTTTGAGACGATAAGGATTCGCACTGCCATCACTGATTAGGTAAAAACCTAATTCACCATTGGCGGCTTCCGTCGCATCGTAAACCTCTCCTGCTGGTGGACGAAGACCTTTCATCACCAACATAAAGTGATTCATCAGTCCTTCAATATTTCCGTAAACATCTTTTTTCTCGGGAAGAACGATTCCACGATCTCGAATCGTAAAATCTCCACCGGGAACATTTTTACAAACTTGTTCAATGATACGAATAGATTGGCGCATTTCTTCAATACGAACCATGTAACGATCATAAATATCGCCATTAGTTCCTACCGGAATATCAAAATTTAAACCATCGTAACCGTAATATGGTTTTGATTTTCTTAAATCCAAAGCCACACCCGAGGCCCGCAATAAAGGACCGGTATAACCCCATTGAATCGCATCCGATGCTTTCACCGGACAAACTCCCTGAGTTCGTTTAATAAAAATTTTGTTGTCCAACATCAACCTAGAAATTTCATCAGTGGCGACTGACATTTCTTTGCAGAACGCTAATACTTCTTCGAACCAACCTTCGGGCGCGTCTTGGGCCATTCCACCCACCCGAGTCAGGGCAACGGTCAAACGCGCTCCACAAAGTTTTTCGAATAGGGTATAAACTTTTTCACGATAGGTAAATAAGTGGAAGAATGCGGTTAGCGCTCCTAAATCCACGCCACCGGTGCCCACAGAAATAATGTGGTCGATGATTCGGGATAGTTCGCATAATATCACACGCATGGCTTGGGCCCGCGCGGGAATTTCCACACCCAGTAATCGTTCAACCGTTTTGCAATAGCCAACATTATTCATTGGGGCTGAACAGTAATTCAAACGATCGGTGTAAGGAATGACTTGATTGTAGGGATGAGTTTCCGCCATCTTTTCAAAACAACGGTGTAAGAATCCCAAATCACAAGCAGCGCGAACGATATTTTCGCCATCTAATTCAACCATCACACGTAAAGTTCCATGCATTGCCGGATGCGAAGGACCAATATTCAACGGAACATAGTTAGGATTTAAAACCGAACCATCCACACCAAACTCATTATCGAAATGAATTGGTAATGTATCGGTGCAATGTTGCTGACGATCAGCTTCGTAATCTTTACGTAAAGGATGACCGACAAATTGATGATGCGTTAAAAGTTTGCGTAAGTTGGGATGACCTTTGAACTGAATTCCAAACATGTCGTAGGCTTCACGTTCAAACCAATCCGCACCTTTCCAAACCGGAAGTGCCGTTTCAATTTCTTCATTTTCACCCAAAGCACACTTGATTCTCAACCTGGCCGAAGTTTTTGAATTGAATAGGTGATAAACAACATCAAAGCGTTTTTCACGATCGGGATAATCGACGCCACAAATATCCATCAAAAAATCAAAGGACTCTGTGTTTCGTAATAATCTTAAAACCGGAACAATATCCTGTTTGGGCAAGACCATGACATCATCACCAAAAGAATTGAACATCTGGATTTTTGTTAAATCAAATTCAGAAGACAGTTTTTGTTTAATATTTTCTAAATTAGACATATTCAGGTGCCTTCCAGTTATCGCGCCAAGGTCTAGGTTGATGTTTGGCGATCATTCTTTGCAAAGTCATTACTCCATCTAAAACGGCTTCTGGCGTTGGCGGGCAACCAGGAACATAAACGTCAACTGGAATTACTTTATCAGCGCCTTGAAGAACATGGTAAGCGCGATAGAATCCACCCGAACTAGCACAAGCTCCCATTGATAAAACATATTTTGGTTCTAACATTTGACGATAAATTCGAACTAAAACCGGGGCCATCTTTTCGGTAATGGTTCCTGCCACTATAAGTAAGTCCGACTGTCTAGGAGAGAATCGTACTACCTCGGCACCGAAGCGGGCCAAATCATATTTCGGTCCCATAACACTCATCAATTCGATTCCACAACAAGCGGTTCCGTAGGGCATAGGCCACAGGGCATTTTTTCTACCCCAGGCAACGATGGCATCAAGACGAGACGTTAAAGCAAATGATCTTGATAAATCATCACTGGTTTGTGTTCCAAGCGCGGGCTCGTTACCCACGGAAACGGTGGGTGAATTGGCGTTTACTGCAGTCATTCTAATTACCTCTTTTTATAGACGATATTACAATTTGTCGCAGAAATTTTTGGGGCTGACAACTACTTACCTGAAACATAAAAACAGAATGCAACGCACCTGCTTTCAGGTATTTTCGGTTTTCTCTTTTTATTGTTTGCGCGAAGGCTCAATCTCTTTCTAAAATTGAGAGTAAATTAAGCAAATAAAAAGCTTATAAAAAGTTAGCTACATTCAGTACACAATTCAAAGGGGGGAAGAATGAATAGCAAAAACCTATCAAGGACGATAGTCATCGCATGGGCAACAGCAACCGTAATCTTCGGTTCACTGGCTGCATTTGCGAAATCGCAACCAAAACAAGATCTATTGATCAAGTTTGCACCGGGCATGGAAGAGGTGGCCACACTCGGGTTGGAAAATATGGGCAGCAGAGTGGAATTCGTTAGCGAAGGACTTGCTCGTGTTCAAGGCACTTTCAGTCAAAATGATTTGGCTGATTTGTCAAAAAGCGAATATGTGCAGTACATCCAGCCAAATTACAAAGTTTTCTTGTTAGATACTACTTACCAAGTAAAAGACAAATTGCGTCGCGCAGCAATCGTACGTTATTTAAATGCTAAAGGATATCGACCGGCAACAGCCGTTCCCGATAATCCAGTCATTCCTGATCTTTCAGCTGAAAAAACCGGAGCCGATCCATTATTTTCAAAACAATGGGGTATGAACGCCATCGGTGCAACAGCTGCTTGGGTGACTACATTAGGAAATCCAGAAGTAACCGTAGCCGTGATTGATACTGGTGTTGACTACACTCATGAAGATCTAAGAAGCAACATGTGGCGTAACCAAGGTGAAGTTGGAAAAGACGCCAGCGGAAAAGACAAAGGCACCAATGGCATCGATGACGATGGCAACGGTTTTGTTGATGACGTTGTTGGTTGGGACTTTTTGAGTAACGATAATAAACCTTACGATTTAGCGACTTCAAATGTGAACGAGTTGTTAAACGGTGGCAACCCAGGTCACGGTACTCACTGTGCGGGTAACGTTGCAGCTAAAGGCGGCAATGCGCTGGGGATTTCCGGCGTAGCTCCGAATGTAAAAGTGATGGCACTTCGATTTATTGGCAATGAAGGCGGAACCACTGCTGATGCTGTTAAAGCGATTCATTATGCTGTCGACAATGGCGCCAAAGTTCTTTCAAATTCTTGGGGTTCAGAAGGTGATGATCCTGAAGATCAAGCCAGCAATTTAGCTTTGAGAGAAGCGGTTGCTTACGCAGAACAAAAAGGCGTTCTTTTTATCGCTGCTGCTGGAAACGGACACTCTGGAAAAGGTTATGATAACGATACCGATGCTAAGCCAGGGGTACCGGCAAGTTATGATCACGCCAACATTATTAGTGTTGCGGCTATCGACGTTGCTGACAAGTTGGGCGCTTTCTCGAACTGGGGTAAAAAATCAGTCGATTTAGCAGCTCCAGGTGTCAATGTTTTTTCTACAACAGTAGGAAGCAAATACAGCGACAAAGTAATCAATTTTGCTGGTTTCGTTATTT
>JAYVAZ010000131.1:0-9647 GCA_043750675.1 Pseudobdellovibrionaceae bacterium
ATATTTTGGAAGCAAGTTTTCCAAATAACCTAGGCTTAGAGACAGTGACTTTCACCGGATCCATTGCTGAAAGAACTAATTTGAACCCGATTGAAAATCTAGGAATCACCCCAGACATCAGTCTACCAATGACAGTGAATGACTTGCGAAATTCATTTGTAGATTACCGTAATGAACTAAAAACAATAATTAAAAACGTTGTAAAATAGTCTTCAGTTTTTTTTAAAATTAAGAATTTGAAAAAGCAGACTTTGGGTCTGCTTTTTCTTTTTAGGCCCGACTTAGAACATCTGGACTGCTTGCTAAATACACTTCGTCCGAAAGGAAATGTAAGGAACTAAGCAGAATGATTTCAGATTTCATGGTTTTTTTTAGCAAACATAAAAAAAATCCTTCATTTTTAATTATTGCAAATGTAGCACTCGCTGCTTTGTATTATTTTATTGCATTTGAAAGTCTGAAATTAGCCACCATTCACGATAACGTTTCTCCTATTTGGCCACCTACAGGATTTTCCATCTTTATATTGATTTGCCTAGGGCTAGATTTTGCGCCCGCGATATGTATTGGCGCCATCGCAGCCAACTACTTTGGTACAACGGCCCCATTTTTAAATTCCGCCGTTGTTGGCTTAGGAAATGCTTCTGAGGCCATCGTTGGATTCTGGTTATATAATAAAATTTTCCAATATAAAAATAGACTCGAACATTTAACCTCCCCTTTAGCAATCAGCGCTTCGGCGATTTTTGCGCCTATGATTTCAGCCACCGTTGGTGCCTTTTCATTATATTTTTTTAAAGTCATTCCGCAGGAAATTATTACAACGGTCTGGTTAACCTGGTGGATAGGTGACGTCGTCGGGGCATTATTTATTCTTCCCATTTTCTTGAGCATCCGTGAAGGCAGCCTAGGCGAATTTCTTAAGAGTTTAAAAACTAGAAACCTGAAAAACGATTTTGTTTTAACTCTTTCTGCAGCTACGATTTTTGCTTCCACCTTCCTGCTTTCGGACCCTCAATCACTTAAATACTTATTTATGTTTTTCCCTATGATTCTTTTGTTTTCTCTGACGGGAAGTTCCTTTTTTACTTATTTTGGCAGTTTACTTTTGTGCGGAATTTCGCTTTGGATAACCGCAAACGGAAAAGGCCCTTTTAACTTGTCTTTATTTAATCAAAATCTAATTAACCTGGAGATTTTTCTTTCTTCGGTCATTTTTACTGCAATGGGAATAGTAAACTTTTTTAATATCAAAATAAAAAATACATTTCGATTTATCTTAATGTCGGGTTGGATTTTTTGGGGCGTTATTTTTTATAATATTCAGACTGAACAGCACAATAGTTCTGAATTTGAACTACAGCAAATTACCGAAGATATGACTACCAAGATCGGCAATAACCTGATCGGCTACATTGATATTCTGAACGGTGCCGCTAGTCTATTTATGGCATCCGACAGCGTTTCACCCGATGAATGGACTGCCTATATTCAACAATTGGATTTAGAAAAAAATCATCCTAGCATCCAAGGATTGGGAGTCATTTTAAAGGTTCCCGATAGGGAGCTTCTTTCCTTCGAAGAACATATGAGAAAATCCTTTGATCCTCTATTTACAGTGAAAAATTCTTCACATGTGGAAGTCGCTAAGAATTCAGGAGATCATTTCGTCGTTACTTTTATCGAGCCTTACGAGGTCAATAAAGCGGCTCGCGGGTTTGATATTGCAACCGATCCTTTACGCAAAGAAGCCGCAGAACGCGCAATGCTGACTGGCAAACCGACTATTACAGATCGAGTGAGCCTAATTACAGATCTTAAAAAGAGGGCCGGGTTTATTATTTTTGTACCCGTCTATAGAAAAGGATCATCAATTGCTACCGAAGCAGAAAGAGTGAAGAATTTTTCACATTGGGTGTACGCACCGTTCATCACCGAAAATTTTTTAAAAGAAGCTTTTAATCATTATAATAAAACGTTGATCTTAGAGGTGCATGACAATCATAATTTTAATACGGACTCGCTTCTTTACAAAAACTCCAATGAACCTATAAACACACATTACAGCCAGAAAACCGCTGAAATCAACATGGGCCAAAAAACGTTTTACTTCAAATGGTATCGAAGTCAAAACTACGCCGCTTCCAATGACTTTTTGTCCACTTGGGTCGGACTCATTGGCTCACTATCTGTTTTGATTATCGCCTGCTTTATTTTGGACCTATTCCTGTTGCAGGACAAGGCCCACGCCATTGCAAAAAAATTGAATGACGAATTTATTATTTCGCAAAATATCATAAAACAGCAGGAAGCTAAAATAGTTGAATCCAGTAAGATGGCAGCCTTAGGACAGATGGCCAGCAGCATCGCGCATGAAATCAATAATCCGTTAGCAATTATTTCCGCAAAGGCACAGCAATTAGAAAAAATGTTCAAACTCAGCCAAACCTTCGACGACAAATCGAAAGCCTTAGATCACACTAACAAAATAAAAGACACCATCGAACGAATCGCAAAAATAATTAAAGGTCTCCGTCAGTTTTCTCGCGACGGTGAACATGATCCGATGCGTGCAAGTTCGTTAGAAGTGATTATTGAAGACACCCTTTCTCTGTGCAAAGAAAAATTTCGCTCTTCCGGAGTGGAACTTAAATTGAATCTTGAATATCGCGGCGAAATCCTTTGCCGAGATACTCAAATTTCTCAGGTATTATTAAATCTGCTGAATAATTCTTTTGATGCGGTTAATGAATCAGAAACAAAATGGATCGAACTTTCCACCACCCTTACATTCCAAGGCATTGAAATCATGGTAACTGATAGCGGCTTGGGAATTCCAAAAGAAATTCAATCAAGAATTTTGGATCCCTTTTTCACGACCAAAGAAGTAGGCAAAGGAACCGGCCTGGGATTAAGTATTTCGAAAGGAATTATAGAATCTCACAACGGTGTACTCCGTTTTGACACCAAATGTGTAAATACTCGATTTGTTATATTGATTCCACGAATTCTAAATAATTCGTCAAATAAAAAGGCAGCTTAAAATAACCCTTAACATTTTCTTTGTAATTTCCGATGATGAACGTATGACAGTATTCTTTCGGGCGTTACTACTTCTAGGCCTAAGTTCAGTTCTGATTAACTGTGCTAGCCAGCAAGTATACATTCCCATGCAAACTGCAGAACCAGAACTTAAAAAAAGAACCGAAATAACTCGTTATATGGCTTCTGATAGTTCTGCAATCAATGTCGATTATTATGGTATTCAAAAAGAACTTGGAATGATCAGACCTGCAGATTCTTTAGGTTTTGAAGAGAAAAAATTTAATACCTGCGAAATAGGTTATGGTTATTCACCCACTAAGGATTGCCAGACCCAGTATTTTACCGTACTTCAATTCCAATTACTTTGTCGGGACACCGAAGGCACAATTAGCCACGCAGTAACTTCAGCCCAAATGCAGCCGTTATCAAATCGAAATATTCGTTGGCAGATGAATGGTACGAACGGAGACCTTTTGACTGATCCGTATGGATATGGACAAATCATTACGGTTTCCAAAAAAACTCAGACTAAAAATTATATAAAGATGATTTCAAACAATGATTTTTTATATACTAAATTAAATGAAATTAGAAGAATCGTAACACCAAGTCCTTGGTGTTACTAAAAAATTAGAATTATCTACGGCTAGAAAGGTAACCAGAAATTCTTGTCGTGCAATACATTTTACCTTTTCGTTCAGTAGGCACTGAACTTACAAATAACTTAGAGCTACGTTTACGGTTTTGGAAGGTAAAGTTCTCTGTATTATAGTAGTTACCTTTGCTATTATTTTCGGTTAATAGATAAAATTTTCTATTAAACTCCTTTTGCGACATATTTGTTTTTTTAGCTGCGATAATTTTCGCGTGTCCTGAACAAATATTTGCTTCGGAATAAATTCCTACGAAAAAACTTAGTAAAACTGCCATAATTGCGATTAGTCTCATATGTCATCCTTTGCTATCACCAGATAGTATTTCAAGAAGTAGACTTCCTTTTTTCCACCACATAGATTTAACCGGATTTAAAAACCCCCTTGGCGCCCATAACTATTTTGACGGAGGAGGGTATTCAACTGTCTATTCTTTTGACACTGTTTCCGGTAATACCGTTCAGTTAAGCCCATACCATCTCGTATTGTTGTAAGGAAAAGGGTTTTGCAGAGATTTGATTTCTCTTGGATAACTTCTTGAGGGTCGTACACATCACTGAGTTTGTTTTTTACAGCTGTCACTTTTGATAAAATCTTCATTTTTGCATGCGTTTTAGAACAAGAGTTGTAGCGCTAAAACCCTGTCCATTAAACCGGCCTTCGAAACACTAAGTTTTTCTTCAGGCGGTGTACTCCGCCTGGGCATAGCCCCGTTCTTGTAACATCCACTGACTATGAAAAAACAAAAACAACTTTCCTTACTAAAACCGCAAGCTAAATTCTTTGGTGGAGCCCTACTGCACGGAAAACGCAAAGCCCTTAGACCTCTGTCTTCTAAAGACTCTATCCACTTTGTACTACGCAGCCAATGGGCCTATGGCAAAGATAGCTTTCTGGCTAAACAAAACTATAATGCTATTCAAAAAATCCTTAAACGCTTTGCTTTACAGTTTGGCGTACGTATTTATCAGCAATCTACTAACTCTAACCATATCCATTTACTGTTAAGAATCACCAATCGTCAGTTATACCGAGCTTTTATTAAAGCCATTACCGGTAAAATCGCAAGCCATGTAATTAAACAGCGGTGTAAAGCCTCCGGCTGTCGCGCACCAGAACAAAGCTTTAAGCGGTTTCTAGAGGCAAAAAGAATGTCAGAGGCGGGCGATGGGTGCAGGGCCACGAAAAAGCAAAGATTTTGGCAGTACAGGCCTTTTTCTAGATTGGTGAACTGGGGGAAGGATTTTAAGATCAGCTTACAGTATCTAAAACAGAACACGTTAGAAGCCGTGGGTTTTGTAGCCTACAAACCTAGAAAACAATATTATGCAAATTGGTTGAATGAAAACTACTCTAGTGGAACTGGCTAGGCAGAGACTACAGAAGCATAAACCGCAACTTCTAAAGATAACTGAACGGCAATATACCTTGTGGCACTTTAAACCGCATCTTTAGGCCGGCTCCTTTACGAAAATCACGCAGCCGGTAATTTTAAATATAAATGAAAGTTATTTATCTAGTCTTATTAACCGCCATCGGACAAGGTTTGCTGGCTTACTGTCTAGATTTAAGGGCATTCAAACTTCTGGTCCAAACAAAACGCTGTAAACGCGCGACAATGAAAACTCACAAAGGGAGTACTAATGAGTTTTGCAAGGAATCACCTGATTTTTGTTTCTTTATGCCTGCAGTTTTTATTTGCGCAAATGGCGTTCGCTCAAATTGAAAATTACGGACAAGTTGACACTGGGATCAGTCGTAGCGCTCGCCTAACGGGTGAAGATGTGCAGTGGCTGGGTGACAACAATTTTGAAAGTATCCTTAATTTAGAAGCGGGAATGTTTACCAACAAACCTAGTTATGTAAAAGAGGAAGGTAAACAAGCCGATTCCTTAGGCCTTAAATTTTTTCATATTCCGGCAAATCCGATGGCGGGTCCTACTAAGGAACAAATCGATGCGGCACTTAGTTATATGACAAACCCAAATAATCTACCAATATTAGTACACTGCCATCACGGAAAAGATCGTACCGGAATGGTTATCGCGGCTTACCGAATGAAATATCAAGGCTGGAGTTACGATGAAGCGGTAAAAGAAATGAAATCGTATGGATTCAGCCCATTCTTTGGTTCTTGGTTACCGTTGCTAAAAGAGTACGAGAACTAAAGAACGTGTTTCCACTTCCGAAAAATTTCGGATTGTATGTCTAATTGTAAGGACATTAATTTGTTTTCTAAGAATTTATCGACTTGAAGAAACTGAACTCCGAACGTTTGTGAATCATGACGATTCTGTCTGGGCATTACATGTCGGACCACTCCTTCTAGGTTCAGTTCTCTGCGGTTACCAAAACGAATCACCAACTTGATTTTATCATCGCTAAAAAATAACGGATTGGCTTCAGTAAATTCCAGACGTAAACCACCGGCGGAAAAATCCAAAACTTTCGCCTCTATTAATCCACTTGTGCTACCCCATTGAATAATACTACATCGGGCATTTACTTCTTCCGGCAAATTCAGCCGGACATTTTTTCGGCGCTGTAGATGGAAGATATCCGTATTGGCATCAATGGAAATATAGTCATCGCCAAACTTTAAAACCGCATAAAAGAAATAGCGTTCATTACCCAAACTGAAATAAATCACCTTAAGTTCACTGAGATCACCTTTAAACTGCCCGGCATTGCCTTCGCAAATTAACAGGGCATTCTCGACTTTTTTCACCGAGACCTTTAAAACGCTCTCCACATCATTCTTAATGATAAGTTCGGCACCAGTCGTGACAATTTCCGAAAGAATTCGTTTTTTTTCTGAAGGTATTTTTACTTGTTGAAACACACCCTCTTTTCGGCAAAAGGTAAAATTAAATAAACAAATTTAGCAGCCGGCCCTTGGTCCTGGTGACATTAGTCTAAAACGTTTTTGAATATAGTCTAATCGACCTCATGAATGCTAAAATAATTGAATACTAATAAGGAGTTATTGTGAGTTTCTATACCTCAAAATTGAATTGTCTATCGATCTCTTTAATTTATGTTTTGTTACAGACAACCGCCTGTACAAGTTCTTCGGATAGAGCACCCGCTGCTGACCAAAACGGCAGAGAGTTCCTACAAGAAATGAGCACCTACTATCACGGCAAGTTAGAAGAACAATTGATCAAACAAAATTTAAATAAAGAAGCCTCTAATTATCAGCGACAGGGCGGCACTTCAGGGATTTCGCAAGATTCCTACCTTGCATCTGTTGACCGCTACAATGCTTTACTGGCAAATAATACGAATTTGAAGAATCAAATTGAAAGGCAGCTGAATCAATATCCGATCAACTATTCCAATAGCGAACTTGAACCTGGCTTCCTTTTCAACGGTGCCAAATTTCTTCAGGGCGTTGATCGATTCGGGATCCCTAGCCTAGAAAAATTTAAAAAGAACGGCGGTCAGATCACACGCTTTTATGCGCTGGACGGTGATCTTTATGAAGATTACGCAGTGGAAATTGAAAACTTACTCCCGCCAGTCCAGGGCACAGACAAAGAGGAATCGCGCCGACTAAAAACTCGAATGCATTGTGATGCCGAATTCCAAGTTAAAAATACTTTGTTCTCAAAACCAAAATCTGTGACCGAACAAGAATTTCTGTTATACGGCAGACCCAGCAAAGCTAAAACTTTTATCGCGCTGTCTAAAGGCGTGACCAGCTGTCAGCTGGAGTTTAAAGAATTCGATGATCGAAGCGAAGGATATCCGTATGGTATCAATCTTAAAACCACTTCTTCAGTTTACCCTTTTGCCGCTAAATTAAAGAAAACTGTGCATCCTTGTTTGCTTCCAAAGTTTGAACAAAATAACCCAGCCTTATTCTACCTAAGTGCCAATTTCGATCACTTAACTTGCAATGTAAAATTAGATTCTTACGACTACATTTACAGTTCGCAGACCGCCTTTAGAAAGAAATTTAATATCCTTATGGGACAAACAATTACTCCTGAAGAAGTTCAAAATCTTTCTTTTAAAGAAAAAATCGCAGAAAAATTACCTAAATTTGATATGATCATTATTTCTTCCCTATTTTTTCGAAATGACTATTTTGGAAACACCCTTGCAAATATTTTAAAATACCACGCTGATAGAGGCACGATGATTCGAATATTAGTACCGGTGCCTACGACCCTAGAAAAAGATTTTCTAATGTTAAACGAACTAGAGGCCTACAGCTCTAATGTCAAAATCCTCTATTATAAATTTGCTACCAACGATTTCAGCGACGGAAATGTATTGGATAAACTACATCGAGTGAACCATACAAAAATTATGTTAACTTATTCTGCCACCGACCCGTCTCTAAACAACCTAATAACGGGTGGCCGAAATATCCGTGATGCTTGGATTTTCGAAGAAGCTCCGGACTTTAAAGATTACCCCGGATTCGTTCAGTATAAAGAAGGTGAAGAGCCTTACTTACACTACAAAGATACAGAAATCTTCATAAAGTCGACCCCTTATGTTGAACAAGTCGCTTCGCAAATGCTTTCGCTGTTTAACATCCGCGAAGATGATATGCGCGCGCGATCGACCGGCGTCACCTTTAATATTCCAAGAAACGAGGCCGATGCGGCCGACTTCATTAAAAGCCTGGATACCGAAACTTATGCCCGACATATCGTATCTGTTCCTTTCGCTGATGAAAAAAATCTAGAGAATTTTTATATCGGCATGATTGGATCTGCGAAAAAAAGCATCGAAATTTCTACTCCGTACTTTTTCCCGACGGACCGAATTAAATTAGCCCTCGAAGCGGCCAGCAAAAACGGCGTTAAAATTACTATCCTCACTCGGATGGATCTGTCTAACGATGTGACTATTTTAAAAAGTTCGGCAGAAACCGCTAACAACAAGGCCATCAACTGGGCCCTGGCAAATAATATTGACGTTTATATTTGGGCCGATCCAAAATCGCTGGTACATGCTAAATTAATGCTTTTGGATAACATGGTAACATTTATTGGTACAGCAAATCTAAACGGACGAAGTTTTATTCACGATCTGGAAAGTGGTACTTTAATCGCCAGCAAAACTCTCGCAAATAAAGTATCTGAAACTTTCGGATATTATAAATCGGGTAAAGATTCTTACAAAGTTACGAAACCCGTTCCAGTCAAAAAATTAGACGGATTACTTCTCAAGATTTTCCACGATTATTTTTAGTGCCGACCAGCGGGAGGCGAAAAGCCTAGGGCGCTCTTGGGAAGCGCCTAAATGCATGGCCGTAATCGGCCATAGCTTTTAGGTCGCTTCAAGAGTGCACGGGCTAGACACTACCAGCCCGCGCGTTCCTGGACTCGGCGCTCTCGGCTAGACAATGCCTCTGGCTGCTCAGCCGCATGGCGACACCACCTGGTGGTGCTGCCTCGAGTTAGCTTCTTTTCAATACAGATTATTTTCCGCTAGTTAGGATCCTGAGTCGCTCGACTGCGGGTTAGTTTTGTCTAGCCGGGGGCGCCTAGCCCGTGCGCTACTAAAACTCCGCTGATGCATCGGCCGCAATAGCGGCTATGCCGCAGCTTCGTTTTTTCGGAGCCCACTAGGCTGGGCGCCCCCGGCTTTTCTCCTCGCTACTCTCGGAGATAATCATCCTGATACCTAACGATATCGTCTTCACCGAAGTAACTACCTAACTGCACTTCTACAAACTCTAAAGGGCCGCCACCAGTATTTTTAATCCGATGCTTCGCTTTGGTAGGTACTTTAACGTAACTACCGGGGCGTACAGGTATGACTTGATCATTTAATACGACTTCCCCAGATCCTTTGGTGATAATCCAATGCTCTTCACGTTTTCCATGTGATTGATACGAGATCTGCTGACCTTCATCAACCGTAATCAATTTTGATTTAAAAGTATCCGAATCCTTTAAAATATCAAACCGTCCCCACGGCCGCTCT
>JAYVAZ010000132.1:0-1520 GCA_043750675.1 Pseudobdellovibrionaceae bacterium
CATGCAGATATTATTAAGTATTTGAACGGTTATCTCAATTAGAATAATCTTAACAGTAACTAATGAAACCCGTTAAAAGTGCCAAAGCCATCGTCGTAAGTATTTGGATTGCCTATCTTTTGATTTTCTTTTTTGATTTCAACTTCTTTCCTTTTTTGAAATTTGATCTTTATTCGAGAGTTTCGGAATTTAATGTAAAAGAAAGTGTGTTTTTGGCTAGGCCCAAAGGTAGCGCAGAATTTAGTGAGGATATTTCAAAACAGTTTGTTTTTTCGCTTCCATGGAAGTTTTCAGTTACGATGCGGATTTTATTAAGAGAGCACCCCGAGAAACTGGATCAGATTCTTAAAGATCGTTTGCAGGAAATTAACGGATTGACCGATAAAAAATATTCCGGCGTTAAGTACTTTTTAATTTTAGATAATATAAAAACTCAGGTAACGCAGGTCGAAATTGAATAGAAAAGAATTTATTTTTTATTATGGTTTTTTGATTTTGTTATCATTTTTTTACTATAGCCTGGTTTTAACCTTTATCCCGGCTTTTTCTCCCAGTTCCTTTTACTATCCCACAGGCCTATTTTCATTTATTTCGTACCAGTCTTACTTAAGAGTCTTTCCGGCCTTAAAAGTAATGATTTTTTGCCTGCTTATTTTTTCTTTTTTTAAGATTCACAAATTTGCGGCAAGCAAACTTGTGGGCTGTTTATTTCTTTTATCTTATGGGTTGGCTATCAACTACCGGTTTAGTTTTTTTCATACGCCGCATTTGGAGATGTTTCCGATTTTGGGACTTGCGGGTCTAATGATCGGCAGCGATTGGCGGCAAAAGGCTTACTCGGGGTCGGCATTAATGATTTTGGTCTATTTTGTTTCGGGTTTAAGCAAATTAAAAAATAGTGGTATTGCCTGGGTTGAAAGTGAAAATATTTATCAATTGGTTAGGTGTTCAGATTTGGCCAGGACATCAATTGTTAATAAGTTTTTTGATTTTGAAAAACTTTCGATTTATTTACGCGATTCAAATTTGTACAGCATATTAGGAAGTGTCGGATTGATTTACGAGTTGTGTTTACCTTTATTGTTGCGCGGCGGCCGTTTAGCAAAAATTTTATTCTTCGCGACAGTATTATTTCATTTTATTAATGCGACATTTTTGTCCATTTTTACTGTTTCAGCATTCTTCCCGATGTTTTGTTTTTACTTTTTGGCCTTTGAAAAAAAGGATTAGATTGTTTTTTCAAAATGGAAACAATCGGGGTCTTCCTTGCGGAAAGGATTTGGAATAGAGCTAATTTTTTTCAGACCACTCTTTTGCAGTAAATTTTGTGAAGCGAAATTTTCAAGGTGGGTCGTAACCTACTTCCATATCGTTATTTAAACTAAGAAGAGGCTTAAACGTGAACCAACCAATATTTTCACCATTACTTAGATCGGCCATCCAAGTTCCATAATTGGGCGCAGATTAAGTCGTTCGGTTTTTAATGAAATCATTTTAATATTGTGCTATTAATTTGATAT
>JAYVAZ010000133.1:0-9779 GCA_043750675.1 Pseudobdellovibrionaceae bacterium
AGTGCGCCCGGTTCCGACGACACGTTTTAAAGACAGTAATTCGGGTTCATTCTTCGCCGAACCAAAACTCACTAAATCATAATCTCCGTAGGAGGCCTGCAGGGCTTTCTGTACATCTTCTTCGGTTTTACCCGGAAGAAGATTTGCGTACACAGCTGCGGTAATTCCGCGACGTACAGGGATCAATGAGGTGGCTAAGTGCGCATCTATTTTTTTCCCGGCAAAAATTTCTACCGCCTCGATAATCTCAGGATAATGCTGATGCTGCCCAACTTTATAAGGAAGACATTCGCCTTCAACTTCCGAGAACAACAGATTTTCTGCCGCTTTTTTGCCCGCACCGGTTGTGCCCGACTTCGCATCGATCACAATTCCCGATTCCGCTATCAAATTATATTTAAGAATAGGAATGAGTGCTAATAAGATCGCGGTGGCATAACAGCCAGGGTTAGCGATTAATTTTTCATCTTTCGCTGGCCCGGCCCAGGGTAGCAGACCATAATTGGACGTCTTCAATAGATTAGTCTGGTCGTGCTGAAATCCATACCATTTTCCGTAGTCATTTTTTTTCAGGCGGAAAGCGCCACTCAAGTCGATGACTTTTTTTCCCGCGGCCAAAATCTGCGGCGCCAATTTCATAGATACTTCTGCCGGCGTTGCTAAAAAGACCACGTCGGTCAAATGGTTCATAATCTGAGTGTCAGGCAAACATTGAATGCCTGCAGCCTTAGTGCCCAACTGTTTGGTCAGGTCAAAAGCCGAAGTGGCAAAACAATAAGTAAGGTCAGCGTTTGGATGCTTCAGTAGAAGTCTAGCTGTTTCTAATCCCGAATATCCACGAGCCCCCACTACCGAGCAACTCTGCTTTTTATTCGATTTTTTATCCATTACGTCTACAAATCCCGCGTTAACCAATTCTGTATTGCTTTTCATCGACTTTCGCACCTCCATAATTATGCGTATGCATGCATAATTAAGCTTTTATGAGTCGCCGTCAAGCTTTTAATTGCATTATATCAAAATTATGCGCATATTTAGTCTTATCGAATGAGCGATTAAAAAAGGATGCGAGTTGAACTTTAAATTTCCGATCATTATTATAGACGAAGATTACCGTACCGAAAACGCCAGTGGCACCGGCATTCGCGCTTTAGCAGCGGCGATCCAGGCAGCGGGCATGGAGGTGATGGCGACGACTAGTTATGGTGATATGACCGCTTTCGCCCAACAACAAAGCCGTGCCTCTGCATTTATCCTGTCAATCGATGACGAGGAATTCGGCAGCGGAAGTGTTTCAGAAACAGACACTGCGCTTAAGTTAATTCGATCTTTTATTAAAGAAATTCGCAACAAGAATGAAGATATCCCTATCTACATATACGGAGAAACGCGTACTTCGCGTCATATTCCTAACGATATCCTAAAGGAGTTGCACGGTTTTATTCATATGCATGAAGACACTCCCGAGTTCGTAGCAAAACACATTATTCGTGAAGCAAAATCTTATTTAGAATCCATTGCCCCGCCGTTTTTCAAAGCCCTGCTTAATTACGCCCAGAATGGATCCTATTCTTGGCACTGCCCCGGACATTCGGGTGGAGTGGCCTTCCTAAAATCTCCAGTAGGACAAATGTTTCATCAATTTTTTGGAGAAAATTTACTACGTGCCGATGTTTGCAATGCAGTCGATGAATTGGGACAGTTACTGGATCACACCGGACCAGCCGCGGCATCGGAAAAAAACGCAGCCAGAATTTTTAATGCTGACCACTTGTTTTTTGTGACTAATGGAACTTCAACTTCAAACAAAATTGTATGGCATTCAACGGTAGGACCAGATGACATCGTCGTCGTCGATCGAAATTGCCATAAATCGAATCTGCACGCCATTATGATGACCGGTGCAGTGCCCGTGTTTTTAACTCCTACACGTAACCATTATGGAATTATCGGGCCGATTCCGGCGCAAGAGTTTTCGATGGAGAACATTCAGAAAAAAATTGATGCGCATCCATTCATCAAAAATAAAAAGAAAAAACCGCGCATTTTAACTCTGACCCAAAGTACCTATGATGGCGTGAGTTACAATGTTGAAACCATAAAATCTATGTTGGATGGAAAAATCGACACACTTCACTTTGACGAAGCCTGGTTACCGCATGCGGCCTTTCATGACTTTTACAAAGACATGCATGCCATCGGTAAAGACCGCGCCAGGGCCAAACATTCCATGATTTTTTCGACTCAGTCCACGCACAAGATGTTGGCTGGTCTCAGCCAAGCTTCGCAAATTTTAGTGCAGGATTCAGAAACGAAGAAACTAAACCATCATATCTTTAATGAAGCGTTTCTGATGCATACTTCGACCAGCCCACAATATTCCATTATTGCCTCTTGTGACGTAGCCGCAGCGATGATGGAAGCTCCCGGGGGCAAAGCCTTGGTTGAAGAATCTATTCACGAAGCTTTAGATTTCCGTCGGGCGATGCAAAAAGTAGATGACGAGTTCGGTTCGGACTGGTGGTTCAAACTTTGGGGACCTGACGATATTGCCGAAGAAGGCATTGGTTCGCGCGAGCAATGGATGCTGAAGCCCAATGATAAGTGGCATGGGTTTGGAAATCTTGAACCGGGTTTTAATATGTTGGATCCGCTGAAAGCAACTGTCATCACACCCGGGCTGTCGGTAGATGGATCGTTTGCGGAACAAGGAATTCCCGCCGCACTTGTGACAAAATACTTGGCCGAACATGGGGTCATTGTCGAAAAATGTGGTTTGTACTCTTTTTTTATTATGTTCACTATTGGAATTACGAAAGGCCGTTGGAATACTATGGTCGCCGGCCTCCAACAATTCAAAGACGATTATGATCGAAACCAACTCTTGTACAAAATAATGCCCAAGTTTGTAGCCGCCAATCCGCGATATGAAAGCACCGGATTGAAAGACCTATGTACTCAGATTCATCTGGCCTATAAAAAATTCGATGTAGCCCGCATGACCACGGAAATGTATCTGTCTGACATGCAGCCAGCAATGAAACCTTCCGACGCCTTTGCAAAAATGGCCCATGAAGAAATTCGAAGAATCGAAATCGATCATCTGGAAGGTGAAGTGACTGCTGTATTGCTGACTCCCTACCCTCCAGGAATTCCTTTATTAGTTCCCGGCGAACGTTTTAACAAACCTATAGTTGACTATTTAAAATTCGCGCGGAGTTTCAGTGATAAATTTCCGGGTTTTGAAACTGATGTGCACGGTTTAGTCGTCAAGAACGAGAACGGGCTCAGAAAATATTACGTAGACTGCGTTAAAATAAATGAAGAAAACTAAACATTAGCCTTCCTTCCGGCGGTAAATGATTTGAGAGGGCAAACGACACGTATTCCATTTTGACATACCCATTAGTCATTTCCATCTATTTAGAAATATCAAGTTGTTAGGTATAAGAACGACAACAATATGTGCAACAGCACAAAAAATAGTAAGTGCGATAGCACTATACATAGATGGAGGATTCAATGATTTCTTTAAGTAAAAAATGGGCCAGCCTAATTTTGGGTATCGGTCTTACGATCGCAACTGTTTCTGCACAAGCAGATCGGGTAGGTTTTTACTGCAGCTCGATGCCGGGATCAATAACTGATTCGGCAAATCAGAATATTATTTTCAATACCCTGAGCTTCGACGTGGATCTTAAAAAAATGACGGGAACTGCTTATTATCAGACGCTGAACTATTTCAAATTTGACCAAACAGTTACCTTGGATTCTAATAATAATGCCGACCTTTGGATCCGAAATGTTTACGGCAGTTTGGAATTCAAGCTAACGGATAAAAACTCTGCAGATTCGATTCGCTTCTTCTTCAATCCTAATGAAGTCCACCAAGTGATTGAAGGATCCCTGTCGCAAGTTACGGTCAGCACCGGCGGGTCACAAAAAATAGTTGCGGATGGAAGTGTCTCTTGCCAACAAAGTCACACGTCGGCTATGGGTCACGACACGGTTGATATTTCGGCTAGCCAAGAAGTTCTTAGTTTTATGGACGACTTAAAAATTCAGAACACCGGCGAAGAAGGCAGCTTCTACCCTTTACGCAAAAACCTGAAGGGCGACAAGTATGACCTTTTCTGTGTTAAAGTGCAGGCACATAAATCTTACGGCATCAACTGGCCATTCCGGGGCTACTGCTCTTTAAACATGTTAGATGTAATGGCCGATGATGGTTCGTTTTATACAAACATCGTAGGTGACGACGCTAAAGTGCTTTACCAGGCGATGGATAAAAAAACGGTTGTATTGCCAGCAGAAGAAATTGGCGGCGCCAGCGTTTATAAAAAGGAAATCGTGATCACCTGCCAAAGTGAATCGCGTTGCCTTATCGTTGCTAGATAAATTTTCTAAAAATAGACGGGATCCAAATCTAAGGGGTCCCGCTGCTTTTTTTACGCGGCCAGATAGACCGCTGCTTCTTTGACAATGTTTTCCTTCGTTGCAAAGATAAAGACATGAATACCCAGACTAAACTAATTAATGTTTTCATCACAGTGCTGTTTTTATTAATTCCTTTTTGGAGTTCAGCAAACCCGCCAAAGACTTTAAATGCACAAATTAAAAAAATAGCGGCTTCTACAACAGCAAAGGGAAATGTTAAATCCGTATTTAAAAAATCCGGCGGGTACTGGAAGGGAAAAAGAGCAGCGCCGAAACAGGCGGCTCAATCGTCTTCTGACAATATCCAAGTTGAACTGAAGGCACCAGGTGTTGCCATCGAAGCGATAGATATTTATCCTTGCAGTGGCTATCATTTTTCTGGGCCGACTTCCATTCATTTCAAAATGCAGATTTCTGGTAAAGAAGAAACTCTAGCCGTCGGCGAGTGTAAAACATACGAATGTTTTACTTTGCATGGAAACGAAACCTCTGTCCAGTCTATCTACATCGATTTTAAAGAAAACCCCAAAGTCTGCATTAAAAAGATTTCTTTATTTTCTACAGGTGGAGAACCTATTGTCCCTAAATTTAAATAAATGGCTTATTATTTCTTAGGCACGGTTTTTATTTTTTCGTTGGTTTTAATTTTAGCCGCCCCTTACGTTTTGGTATTTCCTCAATTGCAAAAAAGATCCAGAATACGTCGGTTTTATTTGTTTTGGTTTTTTCCATACTTGATTTTTATTTTGTTTTTTACAGGGCCAAAAGATCTTTCAAGTTATCCTCCCCAAACAGAATCCCCTTATAAGTTGCCTTGGCAGGCTGGTATCAACCGATGGACTTCCCAAGGCAATAATAGTTTCACTAGCCATCATGATTTCTATTTCTACAGTTGGGATTTTTGGATGCCCATAGGAACCGAAGTTTTGGCCGCACGTGAAGGTCGGGTTTCCCAATCAGTTGATGCCTTTGAGGGTTTTGGGTTTAGCACCAACTTTGTAATGATCAAACATGCCGATGGAACTACGGCAGGATACGCTCATATTAAAAAATCCTTGGTGCAGGTGGGCGATATTGTAAAACAGGGGCAGCCTATCGCCCTAAGTGGCATGGTGGGGCAAAGTGTGAACCCGCATTTACATTTTGATGTTATTAATAAAGAAGGAACCCAAACCATTCCGATTTCTTTTTCTGATGTACCTGGTGGAATTCCCTTGGCGGGAAGGTTTTATACTTCAGAAAATAATTCAGGAAAATAGGACAGATCTAGTGATTAGATTTACCACCGGCTTGGCGTTTGATCGCATGGCCAGAATTGGGTTTTGTTCCTAACATTTGATTCAAGGCAGCCACTCTTTTAGCCTTATCAGCATCGCGTTTATTCCGTAAGCCTTCCAGTCGGCTCATTACAACCGAAGTCTCGCCCGAATCCAAGGCCTCTAATGTAAAGGCGCCCGAATCGTACAATCCCAGATCACGGATTTTATAGGCTGAAGCAATATGACTTAAGGTAATACTTTTCGCACAGATCAGAGCAGCCTTCTGTTCGGCTTTGTCAGATGAGGTGATCAATTGCCTATCTGCCGTATTTAATTTGTTGATCACCTCATAGGCCGATAGGGCGCAATCTTCGATTTTTTCGGTGCTTCGGCAATCCAAATTCTTGTCTTTGAAGCTATAGGTTTTTTGCGATCCATCAGTAATACGGCTGAATTGCAGTTGGGACCCATCGATAGTTTCTTTTTTTACATCCATTCCCCAATTTGAAGAATAGGTGAATTGCCCAGGTTTATCGAAAGTGATTTTCATAAAATATGAAACATAACTTGAAGCGGGAGTGTTACCTTTATGCCGTAATTCGATCAATGATTTAAATTGGGTTCCACAGGTCATAGGATCGGGTAAGGACGTTTCCGCAACCGCTCGTAAACCCAGGACAAATATTAAGAAAAAGTAGAAGACCAGCTGTCGCATTAGAAACTCCCCTCTTTACCACCGCAAGAATAGAAAGGTTCAAATAATGTGCCCTTTTGAGTTGCCCGAGGAACGTCCTATTCGTGTACGATGTATCAAAGTGGGATAGCCCTTCAGAGTGTCTGTTATTATAACAGCGCCTGCGAAAACATTGTTCAGTGATGAAGTTATCTACAAAAGGATATCTTCGAAAAAAGATCCACATCGTAGGTGATCACTGACGATGTGAATTTCTAAAACCCACAAATTCACTGCAGGTTTAGTCGCCAATGCCGCTAATTTTTCTTTGGAAAATAATGAGTGGGGAAAATCACCCAACCGATGACCCGCCATTAAAGGATTTAATCGGTAACCCAACGATCGGGCCTGTTGATCGGCCCGTTGATACAATTCCATTCCCGAAATTTGACCGGCCTTCCACAGGGAAGCCGTTTCCTGCCAAATTTTTTCTGAGGCATCTCGAAGCAACACTTTTTCGGCGGTAGGATTATTGGCCATTGAAGGCGGAAATATAAACGTCTCACCAAAGTCGGACTCGTGGTCTTCAAAGATTGGCCCAACATCTACAAAAAAAAGATCTCCTGCTGCCAGCTGAAGTTCAGGCGTTGGCAATTCGCGAAAACTTTTTGTCGTATCAGAACCAATCCTAAATTTGGAAGGATGCCAAAATTTAGTTATACCGGCATCGTTAAATGCTTCTTTAATCAGTTGTTGGCCATCGGCCTCGTTCATTCCGGCCGTCACTTTTTTCGATATTAGGTCGACGACACTAAGACACAATTCACGGGCTTTAAAATAAGTTTCTAACTGAAACTTGTCACCGGTTTTTTCGTGGTTCACTTCAATCATAGTGTTCCGGTTTCGTTGCCTGGCCTTGTATCCTTTACCCCCGGCATCGAAGAAAACTTTAAAAGCTCTTCATCAATAAATTCTTTCAAACGTGTAAACTTCGGATCAGCGCCCAATGCTTGTTTGCAATCGGTCAATCCTTTTAGGTAATCCGCCGGATACTGTCTATCCGCAATTTGACCTTTTGTTTTTTCCGGCAAAGTTTCAAAATAGGTTTCTAATGGTATTGTTTTATCTTGAATTCTAAGATCGGTTTTTATTAGACCCGCCAAGGTTTTACGGCGCATCTCTACTCTAGCCGAGTACGTGGCCTTCACGTTTTGGACTTTTTCTTCTAAAGCCTTAATAAGAATACTCCTCATTTTCTCACCGCGCTCTTCAGATAGTTTGATCGGATTATCGACAACTTCAGGGCTGTAAACAAGTGAACGTATCTCAGTCGTTTGCATTCGATCCATGGATATTTTTCGGTCCACTTCGTCGATCTTGATCAAAAAGTGATACTCTTGAATGCCTTCGCGTTTGGTTTGATTAACTAAATAGCTGTATCCACCGTTTTCAGTAAAAAAATAAAGTTTGGCCACCTTTTTATTATCGAGGCGCTCTTCGACTGCCAGCAGTTTTTCGGGATCCTTGGTGACCGTTGGGAAATAATGAGAACTCGACCTAGTCTTGTCCGACAGAATAGCTAGGCCGGCTATTTGGGAATAACAAGCAAATTCAGTTTTAAAAACGGGTTCCGAAGCTGAAGCCCTTAGGCCGACCATCGAAAATAAACCACTTAATAATAAATAGAAAATAGGATTCATCAACTGCCCCCATTCCCATTACACCATTAACACAGCTAGAATTCCAAAAAAATTCGGTATTCCATGTAAATTGTGCTGGGAATGAAAGCTAAATGAGGTTAGTGCGTGTCTGAACGACTTTCCGCATCCATCCAAGGTGAAGGCATCTCAGATGAAACCACCTTTGCCGACTCGGGAATAGCTCTAACTGGGTGCCGTTTTTCCCGTGCCCATACGGAACGGTCGACAGCCGTCATTTCCTTTTCAACATCGGAATTATCACCACCGATAAAATTATCACCGGCCATAAATTCTTCTCCTTCACTAACGACTTCCGAAGCATCGTCTAATTCGCCTTCAGCTTCAGTGTTGTAGTTAATTCCCATTTTAAATTCTGCGGCTGAATCATTTTCAGAATCGCCTGGGCTATCGTACTCAGGAATTGTAGACATCGAAGCCATCTGTTGGTTGTATTCCTGTTCGGAAATAATATCGTGTTTTGTTTTGTAATGAGTCATTGTACCTCTCCCTTAAGTCTGAACAACGTGTTCAAAGTTATTATTCGATTTATAGTAAGAATTTTTAGTTACCCATTCGCTAAAAGAGTTTGCGAATTTTTTAAGTAATGCACCGGTAGATTCGTTCATTAGGTGTCCTTCTTCGCCAAACAGTTTGGCCACTTCTCCCAAGTAAACTTCAGGTTGGGCCATTGTAGGCATATCCAGAAAAACCAACGATTGGCGTAAATGATGATTCGCCCCAAAGGCACCCATCATTCCAATAGAAGCACTAATTACGGCAGCTGGCTTGCTATCGAACGCATTTTGTCCATACGGACGAGACCCCACATCGATCGCATTTTTTAATACACCCGAAATCGAGCGATTGTATTCAGGTGTTATAAATATGACTCCATCAAATGATTTAATTTTGCTGCGAAAGTCAGTCCATTCAATCGGTGGATTACTATCTAAATCTTGGTTATACATTGGAAGATGCTTAATTTCTAAAATCTTCAAATCCAAATCTTTTGGAGGCAAAGCAATCAACGCATTGGCTACTTTTCGACAATAGGATTCTTTTCTAATACTTCCGACAATGATAGCTATTTTCTTCGTGATCATAACTTCTCCCGATCATAATGAATGCAATCTACTGACCGGGTTAGATCATTTATTAAACACAGCCCATTGATTCTAAAAGATTTGACGGGGAAAAAATCCCTAATACCTAGGCTTTTGCGTACATTCTATCTTCAAAGGCAGATAGGGCAGCCTTCGCGCCTTCACCCATGGCAATGACGATTTGTTTGTAAGGTGTTGTAGTGACATCGCCAGCCGCATATATCCCCTTGGCAGAAGTGCGACCTTTTTCATCGACGATAATTTCTCCAAATCTATTCGTTTCAACAACATCTTTGATAAACTGACTATTTGGTAACAAACCAATCTGTACAAAAATTCCGTCTAAAGCAACTTCGACGTCCTTTTCAGATTTACGATCCTGATAAACTAATCCGTTTACTTTTTGACCATCGCCCAGCACCGCTCTTGTTTTCGCTGAAGTTACGACAGATACGTTTGGTAAAGAACTTAATTTATCCACCAAAACTTGATCTGCTTTTAGGCTGTCATTATATTCAAATAAAACCAGCTCCTTGACGATTCCGGCCAAATCAATCGCTGCTTCAACTCCGGAGTTTCCGCCACCAACCACCGCAATTTTTTTACC
>JAYVAZ010000134.1:0-4618 GCA_043750675.1 Pseudobdellovibrionaceae bacterium
TTTTCCCGCCCTAATGCGCACGGGTTCTCCGATACAAGCTGTGTTTAAGGGCGAAGCGAAAAAAGAATTCGGTTGGTTTGCTAATGCCGATGTCTTCCCAGGTTTATCTTTGGATGCTGATACCGCTGCAAAAAAAATAATTGAAGCTGCGCGGGAACGTCGAACTGAATTAATTCCTTCTTTTATTGGAAAAGCTCGCATGTTCACCGGTACCCTATTTCCGGAACTTATGAATTACACAATGAGTTTTATCAATCGACTGATGCCTACCGGAACCCTAGGTCAGTACCGTACAGGTGCCCAATGTTTGACTAATGATACCTATTTAACAACTGGTTTAGAGCAGGCCTCACAAAAGGCCGAAAAAGATCTGAATCAAAAACAAAAAAACGATCCCGAATTCAATTTAGGATTGCATTAGTGTTTTAAAGAAATTACGCCGTTGATTTTACGCGGCGCCCGAGCAATGGCGCTATCAGGAACGTACTTTTTCAGCTGATCCTTAATCACGCGGTAAAAAATTTCTGTGGTCGTGAATGGGTTGCCATACACTGTCAAATCCGACATCCAACTGATATCAGAATTGCTATTTGCTACCGCGTAGGAAAACTTTCCGTTAACGGTTTTATAGCCCATAAATGCCATTGCATGATCTTCCGTTTCAAACGCGGCCGCATAACCATGGTCTAAACTATAACGAACTATTTCTAATACCTGACTCCGTTTTGGTACTCCAAAAACAGTCATCGAGTCCTGCTCCGAAAATCCCAGTTCCAAATCATCAGGATAATCTTCTTGCGACGCAATCATGATCACCAGCGGTTTACCCGACTCAGGAATTAATTCGGGATTGATCATTTCTTTGTATAACTGTGATCGCGGAATCGTTTGACCAGCAAACTGAGTTTGCGTTTGAACCCAAGTTCCATTTTCTGTGTACTTTTTTAAAGTATTTCTAATCAATGTTGCGGCTTCCGTTTCGGTTAGGTTTTCTTTAATCAATCGATTTTGCAAACCATCGGCAACTGAAATCGGCATATTAAAAATGTCATCAAATTTAGAGTACTTAAACGACGCGCTTTTGGGGTATTGAAAAGCAATCGTGCTGGTGAATGGCAAAGGTGCTTTAACCAGCAATCCGTGCTTTTGCAAAACCAACATATATTCACTTACGAAACCACCTTCATCAGTGATTTCTCCCGCAGAGTATTTTTCTTTTGTCTGGAAAACCGCAAGGAATCTTTCATAAATATTTAACAACTGAAGATCGACACCAAGTTCGGTCACTAAAGACTTTTTTCCTTTTGACTCTAAATTTGACTCGGCAATAAATGCACCGGCATGGGCCCAACAGTTTCCGATATTTTGGCTTCGTCCACTGGTTAGTGGCAAAAGATTATCTGCCCCCGCCGAAGTGGCAAAACTTAAAAATAATATTCCACTAAGAATCGATTTTTTCATTCTAAATCCTTTTAGTTTGATACCGGATATCTTCTTAAATTAAGATCGGTTTAGTCAATCGATACATCCCTAAAATCCACAAATTAAACCGCTATACTGATTTTCCAATAGGGATGTTGGCCTCGTTAAAAGTGATTGGGCAAAGGTGAGCCTCAATCATTAACTGAGAGCGTTTTATGATCGTAACGAAGTTATTTTTAGCAGCTGCATTATCTTAGGTGGCTTTTTAGTTAGCCCCTGCAAATAAAAAATTAATTTCCTTGTAACCAAGTTTTGAGTGACAAAGCAACGTCTTCCCATCCAGGACCAGCGATTGTCCAATGGTCACGGCCTTCTAAAAGTCGGAATTCAGTGTAATTTTGTTCAGCCGATTTTAATTGGTAACGTTTAAAAGTAGCGTAATTTAATTTTGCTGGAACGATATGGTCAGTTCCACCAGCAACGATTAACAATGGGCCACGCAGGTTTTTATATTCAATATGGGCGGCCTTTGTTAATGGACCGCGACCGACACGACGTGATTCTGGTACGTAGAAATTTTCGTAGGCGTCTTGTTGTACTTCTTCCGATTCGGTATTTGTAAATGCATAGGTAAATTTCTTTTGGCTAAGATCCATTGCTTTATCTGAATTTGCAAAAGGATTGATGCTGCCCCAGTTAGCCTTCAAAAACGAAAGACTGGCAACAAAAACACCTCTTGGCGGAGCTGAATCGATTACGATCGCAGCACTTCCCAATCCTTCACTTAGTAAAATCTGGGCAATAAGGCCACCCATTGAGTGCCCGATCAAAATCGGAGGATTGTCCTTTTTTGGTAAAAGAATTTTTCTATAACTGTCTAAAACCATTTTAAAAGTAAGGTCGCTTAATTTATCTTCTGTAGAAGCGTTTTGTGCCAAAGGCGCCATTGTGTTCTGCAGTTTTAATTCCTCAGAAGTTGTTCGCATCGGCCAGGCCGGAGCTGAAACTGTATATTCATCGCCGAAATAGCGCATCCATCCGTCCCAAGATTTTGGAGTCATAAACATCCCGTGGATAAAAACGATCTCGCGCGAAGTTGTCATTACACGGGGTTTTACTCCTAACGATTCCTGCACCGGCAAACCGCGTGCGGAAGAAACGTTTTCGAATAGCAAAATAGTAAAGATTAGTAATGCTAGTTTTTTCATACGTTTAACTAGTGCAATCCATAGACCCTATCAAGAGCCCAATGGGTAGGCTTAGATTGATTTTTATCTGTTTAGATCTTTGACGATGACATTTTAAGGCTGTTTACGAAGACCGCAGCCCCATTACACTGATCCCAGGTAGCTACCTTTAAAGTCTGTTGGAATAGTCCTTCTGAGGTCTTATGTTCCCAATACAAAGAGCCCTTTTTCATTGCTATCAATACATAAGCATTTATCAATTGCTCAGGGTGGTTGTCTATCGGAACTAAGAACATTTTTTTGTTTCTAGCATAACATTCTGAAAGACTTGAAAATCCGCATTGAGTAATAAGGCTACCAAAGGTATCAATCACGGGAACTCCACTCGCGCCTAAACCAAATTCGTTTTTTTCTTCATAAACATAGTTCAAATTTCTGGTTTTTTGTTTAATTTCTTCAGAAAAAACGCTGCCGCTGCCGATGACCCCTATCGGTTGAATGATTGTCTGAGATGGCGAAATTAAAAATTCTGTTCTTACTATAGGAGGTATGAATTTAATTCTACCATCGTAGTCGGGAAGAATATGAAAACTGGGACTAAAAATCACGTCGCAAAATAATTTTTGCAGTAAATAATCAAACCATTCGAAAAATGCGAAACGAATGTTCATCAATACGGAAAATTTAAAAAAATTCCGTCGCCAGTGATGAATTATAAAAGGTGTTTGCGATATCGAAGCTAAAAACGTCTTTTTAAAATAATAGGAGAAGAAGTGATAGTCAGAATCAACTATACAAATAAGATTTTTTTTATTT
This sequence comes from Pseudobdellovibrionaceae bacterium, assembly GCA_043750675.1. Lineage (GTDB taxonomy): Bacteria > Bdellovibrionota > Bdellovibrionia > Bdellovibrionales > Bdellovibrionaceae > JAYSSX01. The sequence goes on from JAYVAZ010000134.1 coordinate 3,426, forward strand.
TTTAAAAGTTGATGAATATAAATCGAGTTTTTAATCCAAATTTTAACTGAACGAAATGCAAACCTAACTTTTTTTGCGAATTTCAGACCATAAACTGCACTGTCATCAATATACGAGGTCAACGCGTACAATTCGAAGTTTATTTGTGAACTTTTACTGGTAAAAAAACGATATCCCACTCCCCAACTAAAAACGATTATTTTACTTTGATTATCCGCTTCTAAAATTTGCTGGATAATGGCCCAGGTCCGAGTTGCATGCCCCAAACCCCAACCCGAAACTAAAAAAACATAACTTGGTTCAGTCATTATTCTGCCAAACTGAACACCAGGCTAACGGACCCGCCTTTTGCCGATTCCAACTTTTACCGAAAAATATCTTTGTAATAGATTTTCCCGAATGGACTGGACATCCCCAAAACTGGTGAAACCATTTATAACCCAATCCCACTAATCCCGGTTGAGGGTAAAGTACAACTAAACGACCACCGGTTTTTAATTTTTTTTGCGCCTTGCTGACCAAATCCGAAGGATCCGTAGCAAATTCTATTACACCTGCTAACAGAATTTTATCAAAGGTCTCGTCTCCTATATCGGCGATATCACGATGTACAGCATTAACGCCATATTTATTTGCAGCGGCAATCATTGCCGCGTTTTTATCAATGCTCAATAAACTAGAAACTTTACCTTGAATCAACATTGAATAATATCCACTACCGCATCCAACTTCTAGAACACTGTCCCCTTCTTTCAATTCTAAGGCTTTTAGTACAATAGAAGACTCTAATTTCCTAATTTTGTTCCAGATACCAGATTTTGATTTTCGCTGATAAACGCCAGATTGCGCTGAAAAATAACGATTTACTTTTTGTTCCCAAAACATATCATATTCAGTATTCATGGCAAAAAATATACTAGGTGAAAACCAGAAAACTCTCAACTATATTAGGAATTACTGGAAAGATAATATTTTAGCTTGGGAAAAATCTCGATACTCGATAGTTAGTTACCTAAATCCATTTTCATTTCCCATTAAAAAGCGATTACAGATCGGTGCCAGTTGGGTTTTGGAAAATCACCAGCCCCAAGATCGCTGGTTGGAATTGGGCTGCGGGTCTGGCCGTTTATTACAAGCCTTAACCAAAAACGTTAAGATTAGCTATGTAGGGTTGGATATTGCTGAATCCGCGA
>JAYVAZ010000135.1:0-6831 GCA_043750675.1 Pseudobdellovibrionaceae bacterium
GGGTTTCATTAGCTCATTTTTTGACTAAACACGAAGCTATCGTTACCGTTACTGATCATAAATCAAAACCCGAACTTTCAGCTCAGTTGGAGTTGTTGGGCGATCTACCAATTAAGTACGATCTCGGTGGTCACAGTCCCAAAACTTTTTTGACTCAAGATTTGGTAATCCTTTCTCCGGGGATTCCTTCGGCCTTGAAAATTTTTGAATACGCAAGAAGCCAAGGGATAAAAATTACCGGTGAATTTGAATTTGCTTCCCAGTTTATCAAAGAACCTATCATTGCCTTAACGGGTACCAATGGTAAAACGACAGCAGCGCGTTTAATTGAAACTTTTCTAAAGGAATCCGGAGTTAAAACATGGTTAGGTGGAGCGGTTGGAAAACCTCTTACTGATTACCTTCGTATTAACGATAAAGCCCAAGTGGTTATTACTGAGGTTTCTAGTTTTATGTTAGAAAGTTGCGACACTTTTAATCCACAAAATATAGTATTTATGAATTTGGCGGAAAATCACCTTGAACGCTACCGTTCAATGGAAGATTACGTTAACGCGAAACGAAGAATTTTTAGAAATACTAATCAGGCAACCACTAGCATTTTAAATGCTGATGATAATGCTGTGGTTGAATTAGCGCGTGACCCGGCGGTTCAACGCGGAAGAATCTTCTACTTTTCTAGAAAGCCAGCATTAGAACCACAAATCATGAATATTGGTGGCGCGGTTAACATTGGAAAAGAAATTAGAGTTCGCACCGGTCCTGAAATTGAATATTACTCAATTGAAAATTTAAAAATGCGCGGAAAACACTCGATCGAAAATATCATGGCAGCGATTTTAGCTGCACGTGAACACGGAGCAAAAAAAGAAGCGATTCAACATGTGATCGATAATTTTAAAGGTATCGCGCATCGTTTGGAATACGTTCGAAAAGTCGGTGGAGTTCAGTTTTTCAATGATTCTAAGGCCACAAACGTACACGCAATGGTAAGAGCATTGGATTCTTTTGAAGAAAACGTAATTTTAATCGCTGGTGGTAAAGATACGAATCTCAGTTATGAAGCTTTAAGAAATGTTGTGAAACGCAAAGTTAAAACCTTGATCTTAGTCGGGGAAGCCAAAGAGCGAATCAATCGCGACCTTGGTGACTTCAGCGAGACTTTTTTAATCGGAACTTTCGAAGAAGCGGTCCATATTGCTTACCAAAAGTCTAGAATTGGCGACATAGTTCTGTTATCTCCGGGCTGTGCTAGCTTTGATATGTTTGATAGCTATGAAGAGCGCGGCAACTATTTTAAAGAGATCGTAAAAAAGTTTCAATAATTTGACTGTCTCCAAACGGTGACTAATAATAATAATGGGCATTTCAGCAGGCCCGGGATTATTAGTCACTCAAGGAGGAGTTGTGCAATTATCAGTTAATCGTTTTTTATTCTTAATGACCATAGGTTCTTTTGCATTTTTAACTGCGTGTGGATCTTCGGCAGTAAAAGCACGAAAAGAAGCCAGGGACAAAGCCGTTCAATCTTCTAAAATGTATTGTTCTTTTGTAAATGGTGAAATCTTTCCCGACATTGATGTGGCATTAAATATCGAAATGGCTGGAAAATGTGATTATGAAAAAGCCTTCTCAATTGCGCCTTACAAAACTCCTTCCGAAAACGTAGGAATTATTTTTTGCTGTGCCAACCCAGGCGCAAAAGCAATGGCGCGTGCTGAGGAGCCTAAAACAGAAAAATCGAAATCTGCTGAAAAATCTACCGACAAAAAGGCCGATGAACCTGCTTTCGGAGAATAATTTTTGGAACAAAAAAAGTTATTCCAGCAACTAACCAGTCCACTTACTTTAGCGGTCATTTTACTGATGGGTATTGGCTTAGTTCAGGTTTACTCATCCAGTTACATTCTGGCGATTGAAAATTATGGAGACGGACTTTATTTTGTAAAGAAACAGTTTATCTTCTTTGTTCTTTCGCTTTTTGTTTTAGTTTTGGCTTCTGAAATTCCCTTATCAGTTTTAAAAAAATATTCTTGGCTGCTGTGGTTGTCTTCAGGGTTATTGGTATTGGCTACATTTATTCCTGGATTAGGCGTAAAAGTAGGAGGTGCAACCAGGTGGCTGAATTTGCCTTTTGGGTTTCGTTTCGAACCCGCCGAAATCTTGAAATTTTCTTTTCCTTTGTTGGTAGCGACTTTTTTTAATCTAAAAGATACTTGGCTAAAAAAAGCTCCTAAGTATGTTTTAATTTTGTTAACCGTTGTTCCGATGTTTTTGCTATTGAAGCAACCTGATTTCGGATCATTCGCAATCATCTGTGCCGTGGGATTTAGTTTACTCTTCGCGTTTGGTTTAAAATGGAAATATATTGTTTCAGCAGTTTCTGTTTCGATTCCCGCGTTTTACCTATTAGTAATGAATGTTCCCTACCGCAAAGCCCGTGTTATGGCGTTTTTGGATCCTTGGGCGGATGCAGATCAATCGGGTTTTCAGGTTATTCAGTCTATGCTTAGTTTCCGGACCGGTGGTTTATTTGGCGTAGGATTAGGGCAAGGCCAGGGCAAACTGTTTTTCTTGCCAGAGGCTCATACCGATTTTACTTTGGCTGTATTGGGTGAAGAAATCGGGTTCGTCGGATTTATGGTAATCTTATTATTCTTCGGATTTATTGTATTACGCGGTTTTCAAATCTGCTTAAAACTGGAAGACAAAATGATGAAGTGTTTGGTGCTGGGAATGACTTTAACATTTGCGTTGAGTGTGTTTATTAATAGTGGTGTTGTTATGGGTTTGTTACCAACCAAGGGGTTAACTCTTCCGTTTCTAAGTTACGGTGGAAGTTCGTTAGTCGTGTTATCTTTTATTTTCGGACTAGTTGTTAATATCGAAAGGCACGTGACGAAACACAAACCCGGAAATTACATATAACCGTAGTTGTACGTTATTAATTATAGGTCGTTTTTATAATTGTATTCAGCGCCAGCGCCACGATAGTTTTGATTGTTTTTTTCTTTTTTGATTTTTTTATTGATTTGCATCACTCTTTGTCTGTACGTCGAACGCAGCAACAAAATATATCCTGCACAAATGATCAATAAAAGAGCCGAATATCCACCAATGGACAAGTCGTATCTTTTTGAAAAATAAAAACCGATACTGGCGATCGCCATAAAGAAATAAGGTTTATTTTCATAGATAAAATTTTCCATAGAGTTATCCCGCCTATAACGTTTACAAGCAAGATATCGGCCATTTTTCGAAAGAGTATTAGCTAAATTAAGGCTAATGCAGCATTTTTCTGTGCACAGGCTATTTACACTGTATAAATCAATTGCTTGACTGAGACACTTGAGACATCTCATTCTGAAGCAATGAAAAAGGTTATAATTATCGCAGGCGGCGGCACCGGTGGGCATATATACCCGGCATTAGCGATCGGCGAAGCCATTAAAAAGAAAGATTCTCAGTATGAAATCCATTACATCGGATCAAAAGATGGTTTGGAGTCTAAAATTATTGGACGTGAATCCTACCCTCTTCATTTAATTAAGGGTGGTAAGTTAAATATGTCCGGTCGTTGGCTGGATAAAATTAAAACAGTTATTTTAATTCCGATTGGGTTGATACAAAGTAGTTTCTTAATTTTGAAGTTAAGACCCAAGTTTGTTTTGGGAGTGGGTGGATATGCATCGGGTCCTTTTGTATTGATGGCGGCTCTTCTTCGATGCAAAACTGCCTTGTGGGAGCCCAACGCGTATCCGGGTTTAGCAAATCGCATTTTGGCGGGTTTTGTAGATCAGTGTTTTGTAGTCTTCGAAAAGGCCAAATCTAAATTAAAAAATGAAAAGATTATGCAATGTGGGATGCCAATTCGTAAAGAGCCCGCAGCAATTCACAAAGATCAAATAAAAGATCCAGACTATTTTAGAATTCTTCATTTTGGTGGCAGCCAAGGATCAAGAATAATTGGAAACATACTAAATCAAATGATTTTAAAGTATCCAGAAGTTAAGCAGAAATTCAAATTTGTTCATCAAACCGGTGCGGTGGACTTCGCGGATTTTAAAAAAAAATATGCTGGTTTAGAGGACACCGTAGAGGTCGTCGACTTCATCTATGACATGCCTAAATATTATCAATGGGCTGATTTGGTACTTTGTAGGGGTGGTGCCAGTACCCTAACTGAAATAGCCGCCTACTCTTTATCAAGTATTGTTGTGCCATTGCCAGCCGCAGATGGACATCAGGAACACAATGCTTTAGAACTTTCTAATGCTGGTGCTGGAATGATGGTTTTACAAAAAGACTTAAATCCCGATTCGCTGTTTGAAAGAATCAATCAGATTTATAGTGATAAAAACATGCAGGAATCATTTTCTCGAAATGTCTTTAAATTCTATCAGCCGCATTCTTCGGAACGACTTGCCGAAATCATAATTAAACTTGCAGGACAGTAAGGACGGATATGAGGATTTCCCATTCACATTTTCATTTCATTGGAATCGGTGGCATTGGTATGTCCGGTTTGGCAGAACTGCTTCACTTTTTGGGAGCAAAAGTTTCCGGAAGCGACTTGGGACAAAATGCGCAGACAGAACATTTGCAAAAATTAGGAATCAAAATATTTCAGGGGCACGGTAAAGATCAAGTAGGTGATGCGTCGGTTGTTGTTTATTCCAGTGCAGTTAAAGAAGACAATCCCGAAATTCAAGAAGCCCGAAAACGGAAGATTCCATTTATCCCTAGGGCTGAAGCCTTGGCAGAAATCATGCGATTGAAAAGGGGTTTGGCAATCGCTGGAACACATGGAAAGACTACAACCACATCGATGATTTCTTCGATTTTTTTATACGCCAAAAAAGACCCGACGATCATGATAGGGGGTCGATTTGAAAGAATAAAATCAACGGCACTTCTGGGTACTGGCGAGTGGATGTTAGCGGAAGCGGATGAAAGTGACGGAAGTTTTCATAAACTTTCTCCTGAAATTGCAATCATAACTAATATTGATTCCGACCATTTGGATCATTATAAAAGTTTTTCAAATTTACAAAATTCATTCTTAGAGTTTGGCTATAGAATTCCTTTTTACGGACATATGGTTGTTTATGGCGATGATCCTTTGGTGAAAAAATTGTTTAAGGACTTTGCCAAACCAATTACTTTTTATGGTTTCGCCGAGGACAACGACGTTGTTTTAAAGGGTGAACGCGGAAATTATTCACTGTTCGAGAGGGCCGCGGCCGGCACTGAAGGTAAAATCGCCTCCAGCACTACTGATAAAATCGCCTCCAGCGATATAAAAATCACTGATTTTAAATTGCAAGTTTCCGGTAAACATAATGCTTTGAATGCGACTGCGGCGATGATCGCAGCGAATTTAACTGGAATTTCTTGGGTTGAAGTCGTCGCCGGAATTCACCAGTTTGAAGGCGTAGACCGACGGTTCCAGTTTAAAGGCGAAAAAGCCGGGATCAAAGTATATGATGACTACGGACATCACCCGACAGAAATTTTGGCTACCGTTCAGGCTTTTAAAGAGAAATTTCCTGACAATCGAATTGTGGTCTATTTTCAACCGCATCGATTTACCCGAACCCAATCTTGTTGGACTGAATTCACAAAGTGTTTTTCGGATATTGATCAGTTGTTTTTAACTGATATTTATGCGGCCGGCGAAACGCCGATAGAAGACATTACCTCCAAAAAATTAAGCCAAGAAATTAAAGACATTTCGGTACAGTACTTACCAAAGGAAGCGAGTTACCATTCAATGGCATCAAAAATTCTTCCGCAGTTGAAGCCAGGAGATATTTTTATTACTTTGGGTGCCGGTGATGGTTGGAAGTTAGGTATGGAAGTTTTAGAAAGTCTGAATGGTAAAAATTAGTAAGAATGTTTCTTTAAAAAATCTGACCTCGTGGTTAGTTGGTGGCGAAGCCGAGTATTTCTGTCTTCCCAAAACAATCGATGAAATTATAGAATCTATTAAATTTTCCCAGGAGAAATCACTTCCTTATTTTATTTTGGGTGGAGGCAGTAATGTTCTTATTTCAGATAAAAAAATAAATGCTTTATGTATTTGTTTAAAAGACTTTAATAAAAAACTAGTTGAAGAAAGTGATTCGGAAATAAAAGTCATTTGTGAATCTGGAGTAAGTAAATCAGATTTGCTAAAAACTTTTTTAAAATCAAAATCGGCCGCAGCTATGATGATGGCGGGAATTCCTGGTGATGTCGGTGGAGGTGTGGTGATGAACGCCGGTGTTGCTGAAAATTTTAAGCCACGTGAGTTCTGTGATTTAGTTCAGTCGGTAAAGGTCTTGAAAGATGATTTAAGTATTCAGGAATACCGTTCTGAAGATATGAAATGGTCTTATCGGCATTGTGAAGGCTGGAAACCCGGGATCATTATCGAAGTAGTATTAACTGCTGGTAAAAATGAGCTACCCGACGTTCTGGATAAAGTGCGTGATGCAAACAAAATCCGTCTTAGCAAGCAGCCACTAGAAAAGCCTAGTTGTGGTTCGGTATTTCGCAATCCTGATGGGTTCAAAGCGGCTCAATTGATTGATCAGAACGGACTGAAAGGTCTGATTATCGGACAAGCGCAGGTTTCGACCAAACATGCGAACTTTATAGTTAACCTAGGGGAAGCCACGGCCAGTGACATTGATCAGCTGATTAGACATGTTCAAAAAGTAATCAAAGAAAAAACTGGTGTGGAGTTGCAGACCGAAGTGGTTCGTATAGGGGACTTTAGCAGTCTTCCAGACTGACGACTTTAACAATCCCTAAGGCTAGTATCTTAAAATCCCGACTTAGCAAGTC
>JAYVAZ010000136.1:0-4238 GCA_043750675.1 Pseudobdellovibrionaceae bacterium
TATCGGTACTGAAGGAAAAGTTGTTAAGCCGTTCATCATTAAAAAAATTGTAGATACCGACGGAAAAGTTATTCAAGAAAATTTCCCAAAAGTGATTCGCGATCTTTCCCAAGTTCAACCGAATGGAATTAAGATTGATAACAAGACCTTTAAGATTGTAAAAGAAGCTTTACGCCGAGTCATTCAAGGTGATCGCGGAACGGCTCGCGCGTTGCGGGTTCCTGGTTTCGAGATCGCTGGAAAAACCGGAACTACTCAAGTTATGGCTTTTGCCGCGAATGACATTTATACAAAATGTGAAAATCGTCCGCGCCACCAACGCCATCATGGTTGGTTTGTGGGTTTTGCACCTGCGGACAAACCCGAAATTGTAGTGGCAGCCCTTGCCGAGCATTCTTGTCACGGAGCTTCTGGCGCCGGCCCGGTAGTAAAAGAAATTTTTAAGACTTATTTTGAAAAATATCATCCTGAAATGATGGCTGAAGCGTTGAAAAACTCAAAAATAAAAGCAGCCGCCGTAAAACCTGCTCAACCGATTGAGGGCGAATAATGAGTATCTCTTTAAATGCTGAAGAAAAAACACTATTTAAAAAATTAGACTGGAATTTTGTAGTCGCCATTTTAGTTTTAAATTTTGTTGGACTGATCAATCTTTATAGCGCGACCCACGGCCCGCATAGTGAAACCGTTGAAACTTTATTTATCAATCAGATTATTTGGTTGATGATTGGCTGGAGCTGTTTTTTCATTGTGACCTTTATTGATTACCAAATTGTTTCAAAGATTTGCTGGGGGGCCTACATCTTAAATGTATTGGCACTTATATTTACGGCCACGCACGGTAACATTGCCTTGGGTGCGCAACGCTGGATCAATTTCGGTTTCTTTAAATATCAACCTTCCGAAACAATGAAAATTGCTATTATTATATTGTTGGCCCATGTGCTGACACACCGACAGACCGACCATGATGGAATAGGAATTCGAGGGTTAATTAAACCGCTGCTGATCGTTTTTGTTCCATTTGCGATTATAGTAAAACAGCCGGATTTGGGAACTGCAATGATGATTGCAGCAATCAGCGGAACGATGATTTTATTTATGAAAGTAAAAAAGTGGATTCTGTTTTTATTGGCATCCATCGCTGTCGTAGCCGCGCCACTGGTATGGAATTACGCCCTCCATGATTACCAAAAGAATCGTATCTTGACCTTTATTTCGCCGACTATCGATCCTAAAGGCACCGGCTATAATTCAATCCAATCTAAGATTGCCGTTGGTAGCGGAATGTTTTTAGGTAAAGGATTTCGCAAAGGGACCCAAAGTCAGTTAGAGTTTTTGCCGGAACGACATACCGATTTTATTTATAGTGTTCTTAGTGAAGAGCACGGTTTTGTTGGCAGTATTTTAACTTTGGGCCTGTTCTGTTTTCTGTTTTTAGTGGGGATACGAATTGCCTCTACAGCCAGGGATAAATACGGTGCTTTGCTGACCGTAGGTAATCTTTGTTACATTTTTTGGCATATGTTTATCAATATCGGAATGGTTATTGGTCTTCTTCCCATCGTGGGTGTCCCTTTGCCTTTACTTTCCTACGGTGGCTCCAGTATGTTGACGACAATGTTGGGAATGGGAATAGTTTCCAGCGTCGCTTATCGAAGATTTATTTTTTAAACCATTAGGCCGCCTGGCGCAAAGCCCCCGCTTTTGGAAATTTGATCTCAAAACAAGTGGTGGGACTGTCCGATAAAATGGAAATAGTCCCTTTTTGCTCTTCAACAATACCCTTAGAAATAGAGAGTCCCAGCCCCGTGCCTTCTCCGATATCCTTCGTGGTATAGAATGGCACAAATATTTTATTGCGAATATTTTCTAGTTAATGAATGAAATAAAAGAAAAAACGCAGCGGTATTTGGATGCCCCATTAAACCTTCGCTTGAGGGACCTTTCAGTTTTACCCGATGATTCTGGGTGGCTTTCCTATAATCCTAAGGATAAAAACTATAATCGCTGCAATCAAATGAGTGCGTATTTATTTAATCGGTGGATTTTAAAGTTGCCTAGCGATCGGACCTCAAGATTCTATGCGGCATTACAGAATATTCTTGGTGAGTTTTATCAGTCAGGACAGCTAGGTTTAATTTTTTACAATTCTGGGACAACAAAATCCAACCAATTGTTTATTAAATACTTGGAAGAAAAGTTGTCTGAAGCTTTTCCCAATACCTACATTTATCTTTAATTATTTTTTGTATCGATGATTCTAACTACATTCCATTCGGATTGGTCGGAAGACCTCTTAAATACTTGGACATCAACATCGAGGGCCCGTTCTAGTATTTCCTTTTTGTACTTTTCTTCGTTGGGTAGCAAATAAATTGACTTGGATAGAAATTCCCAAGGACGGCCATTATTCGCTAGCGAGGACTTGTTAAAGGTGTTTTTTACCTCATTTAATTTCGCTCTCATTTCAGAATACTTACTTTGATTTCTTATCGCTGTAAACATAAACTGAGTTGCGCTAAAAGGTGATTGAGAAAAATTCATCACGTCTACATCGGTAGGCAAATTAATTAAGATGTTACTATCCGTTCTTGCCGCTGGAACTTCATAAACGGCTTGATCGATAGACCGACAAGATCCGTTTAAGTAAATTAACTCTAAACCGGACGTAGATTCTCTTTCTTTGATCCAGCTTCCAAATTCGGTATTGGTAATAGCACTGAAAGTAAACATGGTATTCGGGTTAATATAATCTGGAAAAATATATTCAATATTTTCGACGAAGTTTGCTCTACGCAATTTGGCTTTTAAAACTCGACCTCTTTTTGCTAGACGAAAAATAAACTTATCTTCTCCACCATTGTGTGCATCCTTATATATAAAGTGAACCGGATTCTTCGGAGAAACAACTCGGCTTTTTATATAAGCTTGAACATCTTGAATAATTGGTAAAGAACCGATTGCAGATGGCGTTTTCGATTCGAATTCAAATTTGTTTTCATTTAGGTAAGTTAAAAACAGAGTATACATCGCTTGGGTGTCGGTCATTCCCTTAATAATTGAACCGGAAAAAAGAATGTTAGATTGGTCTCCAATTACAATAGTGTTAAAGGTACGATCAGAGGTCAATTTTTTGTAATCAGGTGAATCATTGCTGGAAACTAGTTTTTGTCGCTGCGGGATGGCCTTAACCGAAACGATTGCCTTATAATTAGTCCCGGCGACCAGCCATTCTTCCTGCTTGGTAAAATCAACATTTGCACTGGCTCTGGATAAAGGAATGGAACGGTAAGACAATTGAGTACGTCGGTCAATTGACGAATTTTCAAAGGGATCTGTACTGTAAATTACTAATGAAATGCCATCTGATTTGAAGTCTCTGATCACGGAGGCATCAGAAATTATTTTTGAATCTAATCCAAATTCCCTTTTAATAATCTCGTGTAAGATGTAATACAATTTGTTGGCGCTGGAGTTGGGTACAACCCGGCGTTCCAGCGTTGCTAACGCTAGGCTATCAGCCGCATCTTCTAAAAGTTGGCTTTGTTGGGAAACATTAAGCATCTTAATTTTTGGAAAGTCACTTTTTAGATCGGAGATGTCTTTTAACTTTAAAGAAAGGTAGTGCAATCTAAGAGTATTAAAGACTGATTCATTCTGAGCCGCCAATAAATTTGAAACGAAAAAGAGCCCTAAAAAGCACAAGAATGCTCTTTGAAAAGAACTCATTTTGAAATTGGTAGTAATCATATATTCTCCATTACTGCAAAACTTCAATTTACATACCTACTTCAAACAGCAGGTAATTCATTTCAACTGTCTAAGATTTTGACGGTGACACCTATAATTTATCAGTTCGCAAATTTAATTGGATTAAATGGCTAGGCGAATGCCGGTCATCGCAAGATTATCAGCAGAAATTTTAATTGGACCAAAGCCTGCGGCCAGGTAAACAGCTAGCCTACTTTCTGAAACCCGTAGGAATAAGATTACCCTTTCAATCTGAAAATTAATAAATACCTGATCTGTAAAATGAATTAGTTGAAGAAAGCCTAAACAAGCGCGCTAACACAACCTCTGGCCAGGGAAGCGATCCAATTTACCCAAGTATATTTTGAAATAGCCTTGAATTTTTACCATTTTAACCGATATTTTCATTACATATGAAGAGTTTAACTTACACATTTCATTCAAAAATTCTCAGCATTTTAGAGGCGCTGGACTCCAAGACTAAA
>JAYVAZ010000137.1:0-1591 GCA_043750675.1 Pseudobdellovibrionaceae bacterium
TTCAGAAACTACTTTTTCTACAGCCGGCGGATTAAGATCTTCGGTATTTGCTTCCTTTTGATATTTGTCGATTAGCTTGGCGATGATCACAATCATAATTACTAAAAACAAAGAACCTAAAATGGTAAGTGCCTTGTTTCCTGTAAGATAATCTTCTGAAGAGCCAATCTTTTTGGAGTTTGATTCTGATTTTGGCAATGCCAAAACTTTTGGTTCTGATTTAGTTTCGTTTTTAGTTTCTGCCGTATTGGTCGTTGCATCGGCAGCGCCTGGTGGAGTCGTACGATACATATAGTCTGGCTTGCTTGGGCCAAATTCTTCCTGGAATAAATTCATCGTCTCATTAAGATCTAATCTTAAATACTGCGCATAACTTCGAACAAAACCTCTTAAAAAAGTTTTAGCTGGTAGTTGATCTACGTTATTTTCTTCAATGGCTTTTAGGATTTTGACATTGATTTTTAAAGACTGGGCAATTTCTTGTAAAGATAAGCCCTTTTTTTCTCTTTCATCTTTTAGTAATTCAGCTAGTTTTTTCATTTGTTAATAGTTTCTAATAAACCTTTTGCCTTATCAATATATTTGCCATTTGGGTAAAATTTTATGACCTCGTCCAGACGGCTTTTTGCCTTATCGACCTCGCCCAATTGATAGTAACTTAATGCGCTATAATAATGGGGTTCATCGAACTGAGTTCTTTGGCAAAATCCAATCGCCCTATCCAGTGCATCGCTGGCTTTGCGATAGTCTTTTAACTCGTACAAAGAGCGACCATAGTTGTTTTGAGCTTCACAACTATCTCTTTGGAAGTCGACCGCTTTGGAAAAAGCATTTTTAGCGCCGTTAAAATCATTCATTTTAAACAAAGCGAGGCCATAGTTCACCCATGGTTTTTCGGGATTGGGGTAAGTAAGATCATTCATCACAATTTTGGCTTCTTTTGCGGCTTCTTGAAATTTACCGAGTTCCAATAATATTGCCGAAAGATTGTTTCGAGCATCGGAATATTTGCTGTTTAGACTTATGGCCTTACGTATGTGGGTTTCAGCCAATTCAAAGCGTTCACGGGCATAATAAACCAAAGCCAAGTTATTTTCGATAGCTGGATTTTCGGGGTCCATCTGTTCAGCTCTTTTTAAAGCAATTAAAGCTTCCGGATAGTTGCCAGAGTTAAGGCTAGCCACTCCATTTTGTAAATAGAGGACTGCGGCCTCTTTATCGTCTGAAAACCAAGTTGCACAAGACGACAAAAGGAAAGTCAAAACCAATAGAAGAATGGCCCTAAAGTTCATAATTTACCATAGCATTAATTTTTGTTCTGTCAACTTGGAGTCAGGGTTGTTTTAGTTCGATACTCACAACAGTTTCCACATGAGACGTTTGCGGAAACATGTCAAAACACTTGGCCGAAGTCATTCGATAGTTCTGTTGAGAAATCTGAAAAAATCTCTCTAAATCGCGTCCTAACGAAGCAGGATGGCAACTGATGTAAATAATTTTTTTAACTTTTTGTAAGGCTAAAAACCTGATGACGTTTTCTGAACAACCGTCTCGAGGTGGGTCCAAAACGACTAGAGAATTAGAGTTCAAG
>JAYVAZ010000138.1:0-2709 GCA_043750675.1 Pseudobdellovibrionaceae bacterium
ATTCAGGGCTCTGCGATTAGAGGAAGTGTCATAACTGAAATTAACTTTAGAAAACGTAATTTCACCTTTTACATGTTCTAATTTTTTCTTGTGATTTCCCAAACTATCTTCGGCAGGGCCAAATGTTAGGTCATTGATTCGAGTTAAAATGGGTTTAATCGAATAATATTGAAAATAAGTGGATACCAGATTTTGCACGGGTTGTGAAACTTTTTGGGCCAGCAATGAAGTACCTACTACCTGACCCAATGACATTTCACCATTCAGATAAAAACGAACTGCTGCCAAAAAACACGCGATCTTAACTAGTTCACTCATTAAAAAATGCACCACTTGGAAACTGGCATTGGTAAATCCGGAACGCAACATGTTTCGCGCGCTTTGATTGGAGTTTAATTCCCATTTCCAACGCGACGTTAACTGACCCTTTAAAGTCTTCATATCCTCGTTGGAAGTAAAATGTTCAACGATCATTCTGTTTTCGCGGGCTCTTAATTGATTGGCTTCTAACCGATTGTCAACTACACGGCCCTTAACAAACTGAACGAAGGCAACTTCGAAAGGAATAAATGCTAGGGAAATAATAATTAAGGTCGGGTGATACAACCATAACACACTTAAACTTCCCACCATTAAAAATAGACTTAAAAATGCTTGCAACAAACTATTGGCAAAGAATGCACCCAACTGATCTATATCCAAAAATCGTGTCAGCATTCCCGAAACACCAAACGACTTCACATATAAGGATGGCAATCGAAACAATCTATTTTGAAAGAAGATCTTAATATACAAATTAAAATTCGTTGAAATCGAATTCAAAAGTTTTTGATTAAAATTACTCAAAAAATTGCTAAAAATCGTAAATGCTAAAATCGCAGCAATGGTCGGGTAAAGAAGTTTCGTATTTTTTTCTGAAATAACTGCATCGAATAAATATTGGTTTAATACTGGTATAGAAAGGTCGAAGAAAAACGCGGATAGTCCTGCTAAAAAATACAACAAGATCATGTAGGGTTTGCGCGCCAAGATAGCGATGTACCTAAATAACGGTACGGGCGGATCTTCGGCTTTTTTCAGTTTACTGGTCGGCTCTACCAGCAATACCCGTTTTTCACGCATTCGTTTTTGTAATTTTTTAATCGAAATAACCGAAACTTCCCCAGCGTCGGGATTTCCAATCAATGCCGAAGTTTCATTTCTGGCAAAAATGATAAAGAAACCAATATCCAAAGCAACAATACACGGCCATTGTTGGTAGTCACTGGGAACATCCATTGTGCTTAAAAAGCTGGTTCGAAATCCTAACAGTTGTGCAGCCGCAGCTACACCTTCCAAGGACTGACTAGTGGATAGGGATTGAATTTTATCATTGATCCTTTGGAAGCCCATCGGTTTTCGATAATAAGCTGTTAGTGAAGATAACAAACTGATCACCGTACGATTTTCATCACGTGAACCAAAAACTTTTGGCGGAAAAGACTTATACTTGATCCACTTAAACATTCCCATAAAGGACTGCTGGTAATCATGTATCATTAGTTTTTCTTCGGTCTGTCTTTTGCCCTTTTTGTTCAACTTCATGTACGTTTTCGTAGCTTGAGTTTCTTCTGGGCTTAAAAGATTTTTATTATGGAACTGGAAAACTTCCAAAAAAGTATTAAATTCATCTTTGTAAGTGAATTTTTCCCATTCCGATTCAAACAAAGTCCACGCACGACACTTATCATCGGCCTCGTAAATTAAATTTGTTGATTGAAGATCTAAAAAAGAAGTATCTCCGGACTGCAAATTGGCCACTTTATATTTTTGATCATTAAAACGGACCGACGCTAATACTTCCCCTTGAAACAGCGTAAAAAAAATCTTACGGTTCCAATCGGAAAATATATTATCAATACTTTCTTGATGCATAGATGCAATAATTTCCATCACGGCTTTTCGAGAAACATTTAATCCGATCAAATCTCTTTTTAATCTTTGCAAGGCTACTGACTGGGAAATACGTCCTAAATATTGATAGACTGTCGGATTTTTAATTAATCCGGCTTCGTAAACAGTCCAAGGAATTCTTAAGAAGATCGATTTCAGTTCGCAAACCCAGTCAAATTGCCAAGTCTTCTCTTTTAACAATAGGACCTTTAATTCAAAACTTCTTCCGGGTTTACCTCTGGCCACATCCACACCATTTTTTTGGCGTAAAGTAGCTTCCCCTTCTAATAAAATATATAAAAACTGCGGCTGATCTTCTTTTTGGACACGTTGGCCCTTATCAAACGAGATCACTTCCGAAGCTTCGGTAACCTTGACTTGATCTTCTTCTGCTAGAAATCCTACCAACGTTTCCTTTAACAATGATTGATATTTCTCGATTCCAAATATCATCCGTCAGCCCCTACCTGATGCCTAAACAACTCTGCGTACTCACCATTCATTGCTAACAATTTATTGTGGTCGCCCACTTCAACCACACGTCCATTTTTCATAACCACAATTTTGTCGGCTTTTCTAGCTGTAGAGATCCTTTGTACGATAACGAAAACGGTTTGCCCCTTATGGAAGTCAAAAAGACGATCTGAAATTAACTTTTCGGCTAAGGGATCTAAATGTGCCGTGGCGGAGACCGGCCAGTCTTCCGAGCCGGACCAGCCGACGACGTAGCTGTTGCCTTGCGCGTCGACCGTCATGCCGCCGACCTGCTCGTCGTGG
>JAYVAZ010000139.1:0-1796 GCA_043750675.1 Pseudobdellovibrionaceae bacterium
ATACTTACCGCCGCCTTTAATATCTTACCCTTTTTTAAGTCGGATTTAATCTGATTAAAAAAGTACTCTGACAACAGTTCCACCGAAGTGTTGTTTAACGGCAATAGCAAAACTTCATTTGCCGGAAAAACATAAAACCGGTCGCGAAATTTGACTTCAAGAGAACTCCCCTTTTTTATAAAGGTAAACTCCTTATTTAGCTTTGGAAACAGAACCAATTCATCCAATTTATCAGTTTCGCGTTTAATCACCTTTTTCAATGTTGAAAAGTCGACCAAAAAACCAGTTTCGGGATTTACTTCACCGTACAAGTCCACTTTAACGGTGTAATTATGCCCATGTAAACGTTCCGCACGTTGACTATCGAAGATCAGGAAGTGTGCAGAAGAAAACTTGAAATTTTGTTTGGCTAAATGCAATTTTATCATATAAAAAAACTAACATGAAAATAGAACTTCGACAGCATTTTTATATTGAGTCCGCTCGTTTTTTACCCAAACTTCCCAAAAATCATCCGTGTCATGAAATGCACGGGCATAGTTTCAAAATTACTTTAATCCTACAGGGCGAAATGGATCCGAAACTGGAATGGTTGATTGATTACAATGAAATCAGTCGAATCGCGCAACCACTATTCTTAAAAATTGACCACAAGGTTCTAAACAAGGTCAGCGGCCTAAGTAACCCAACCACAGAAAACCTGTGCATCTGGATCTATAAAAACCTGTCCAAAAAAATTCCGATACTTAAGCAAGTCGCTATCTCTGAAACCAGAGACAGCGAATGCATTTATCCTATTTAATTATTCAACATTATATTTGTGATGATTATGGTCAGGTTCGTTCGGGGTATCAACTGGCTCATTGGTCGCGACATTCACATCATCAGGTCCATTGTGATCCAAAACGGCTTCATATTCCTCGCTAGGTCCGTCTGCCAAATTTAAATGGACTTCCCAATTTGAATGGGACTGCACATCGTGCATTTTTTCAGGGCCCCAAACTGGTTGCGTGATTAAAGCTACGGGAGCTAACTCTATCGCAGGTAGCACGCCAGCTATTTCATTATTCCATTGTGGCGGCATTGGCATACCTGCCACCTGTACATTTTGATCATTATTATCCGATTGTGGCGGCATTGGCATACCTGCCACCTGTACATTTTGATCGGGCGTATTCCACTCAGGCGGCGCAGGCATACCTGCCACCTGTACGTTTTGATCATTATTATCCCATTGTGGCGGCATTGGCATACCTGCCACGCGTACATTTTGATCGGGCGTATTCCACTCAGGCGGCGCAGGCATTCCTACTGCACGGTGATTTTCCCAGTCCGGTGGTGCAATCATACCTGCTACCCCTCCATTATGACCTACGGTGCCCCAATCTGATTCAGCGACCAAACCTACAGGACCCTCTTCAAAAACTCCTGGCCCCGTCTTTCCTACAACTACCTCGTCACCATCACTGCGTCCTGGAAACGGCAATCCAATTGAACCGACTGGCATCGCATGAATTTCTTCTAGGTGCGCAGCCGTCCATTCTTTCAACTGATCTTTCCAATCAGGATTTGCCAATTTTAAGGCCGCAATTTGATCGTTGGATACATTGTTGAGTTGTTGAAAATGAAAAATATCTTTATTGGTTTGGAGCCCCGACCCACGCTGGGGGGCGGCATCATGAGCGCCCGCCAGACCCGCCAGACCCGTCACAGCGGAAAAGCCTGGCGCGTCAGCGCGGCCCCGGCGGTAACAGTCAGAACGCAACGTCGCAACTGGAGCGGTGCGATGTCCCCCT
>JAYVAZ010000140.1:0-2722 GCA_043750675.1 Pseudobdellovibrionaceae bacterium
CTCCTTGGGCATGTCGGCGAAGAATTTAAGTTTAGGCATGTTTCCGAAGTCGACATAACAATTTCCATCGGTAGAATTATAAGTACCTGGACTTAAGAAATCAGTGCTGACACCAAAGATTTTAGAAACCGTACTTTTACCCGTTGTTGGAGTAATTACGGTTTCATATACCCCGGATAAATCCGGATCATTAAAAGTAACTTTAATAAAAAGAATTAACAGGGTTCCTGTACCCGCGTAAGCCAACTGAATATTGCTGTAGCGGACCCTGGGTCCCTGGACTCCGGTCGTAACGCAGGTTTCGTAGATAGCATTCGCTACATCATATTTTAAACTCGTAGGTAAAACGCTAGGGGCACCCGGAGTAACGGAGACTGTAATGTTCTGGGCAACGTCATCTTCCACCGCATCTTCCCTGCATGAAAGTAAAAACATCAAGTTTAAACTAAGTAAAACCTTTAAGAGATTTTGAACTTTAAAAAACTCCATATCTTTATTATAAGCCATTTTGCTGCTCCCCTCAATAAACTATAGATTAAGATCGTTAGCCTGGGCGCTCATACCTTGGGTATCTAATGCCCCTAAAATCCGAGGCGTTAGAAAAATCAATAATTCATTCTTATTTCGATCTCTAACTTGGCTTTTAAACAAATATCCCAAAACGGGAATATTCGCCAACCAAGGAACATGCGATTCACTTTCGGCTGTATCACTTTGGTATATTCCGCCTATTACTGCCGTTTGTCCATTTTTTACCAGAACTTTAGTTTTTGCGCTTCGAGAATTGATAGGACGTGCGCCCGATTTTTCGTCGACCACAGCACCCGCGACGTCACGATTGACATCCACGCCCATGATAACCGATGCATCATTGGTAATTTGTGGAAGAACAGATAATCGTAAACTAACCGGCTTAAAAGTAACACTCACTGTGGGTGCAGCGCCGGGCACAGTTGGGGGCGTAGATGTAATTAAAGGAATCGCCGTGGTTTGCGTAATGTCGGCCGCTTCGTTATGCATGGTAACGATACGGGGAGACGACAATACCTTTACGTTACTGATTCGTTCTTGAATCGCCAGCTGAGCCGCAAGATCACCCAGGACGTCTATTGTTCCAATACTAAATTTCATCGCAAAGGTTGGTCCCCCAACGATTCCCGGCGAGATGTTAAAACTATTGTTGGTCATACGGATAGGCCCACGTGAACCGCTTCCAATTGTTTTATCGGTAGGACGACCATCCCAATTGATACCAAACGATCTTTGAAATTGGTCAGTGGCCTCAACGATTTTACCTTCGATCAGAACTTGGTTCGGCGGGCTATCGATGCTGGCAACTAATCTTTCCACTCTCTCTACAACTTCAGCAATATCTGAAAGTACAAATGAGCTGGTGCGGTTGTCGCCCACGGCTTTACCACGAGCTGACAAGAATGGAGACACTTGTCTAATCATCTCTTCCACTTTCGAATAGCTAACTGGAATTTTTTTAACAACTAAAGGTTCAATATTTTTACGACTGTCAGCCAATTTGATGGCATCATCTTCTTCTTTTTTTAACTCATCTAAAGGAGCTACACGCACTATGTTTCCGGTACGAAGATAACCTAATCGTTTAGCCTTAAGAACAACGATAAAAGCCTGATCCCAAGGGACCTGACGCAATTTAACTGATACGACTCCACGAACCGCATCCGATAAAACCATGTTAATTCCACTTTCTTCACTGAGCAAATTTATGACTTCGCGTAAGTCCATGTCATTCACTTCTAAAGAAATTTTGTCGCCATAAAATTTGTGATCTTGGGCGATAAATGCCTCTAACGTTGCCGCAGATAAAGGCGCCGCAATGGTCGGTGCCTTTCCGGCAACTCGATTGGAACTTATAACAATCGGACTATCCGCTGGTCCGCCGTTAACTGCATTTTCGGCCATGGCACTTTCCTGGGCGCCCGAACCATCAACTGGCGCATCGGCAAAACCGGTTTCCCCGGCCGGCACTTCCGCGGATTGATTTTGTGTTAACGACTGCCCCTGCGCAGCCGGATTTGATGCCACTATTAATAAAGAGTTACCTTCATTTTGCACTGTGGGCTCGGCAACCCCGGGCCGCAACTGTACTACAACTCGAGTTACCGTAGAGCCATTATTCTGATAAGCATCAATGGCACCGATTCCACCAGCCATATCTTTGGTATTAAATGGTCGTTTCAATTTGTCTGGTAATTTCGAATCTTTAATTTCAATGATGAACTGATTAGTATCTGGATTCGCGCGAGTGGTATAGGCAACCGGCCCGTCTGCATCGATAACTATTGCCCCGCCATTGTCGTTTGCTTTGTATTTTATATTTTTGATATTTACTAAACGTGCTGTCGGTGCTGCTGGCTCAACCGCGGCTTCTACGGGAGGCGGAACTTCAACTTGCGGTTCGATGATTGGCGGTGGAGGTTCATTCTGGGCTACCCCAGGAACTTCTTCAATAGGAGGAGCTGGCTCTTGCGCCTGTTGCGGTTCAGATTCAAAAGCAGCGATATCATCTTGCTGTGCAGGAGCCTGCTCCACTGCGGGAGGTTGCTCTGCAACTGGCTGCTGTGCTGGTTCTCCCGAAGCCTGGCTAAGTTCATCTTCCAAAGATTGTTCGGGAGCTGGCTGGCCATCTGCAGTTTGAGGTGCGGCCACTCCGGCCTCGGGGTCAGCAAAATCGCTTTCTGGATTGCTC
>JAYVAZ010000141.1:0-2084 GCA_043750675.1 Pseudobdellovibrionaceae bacterium
CGACGACAGCAAGTCGATCAACGAAGGTGCCCTGACGATCCCGGGCTACAGCGTCGATGGGTGGTTCGGCAAAGACATCCTTTGTTCCCTTTAACTGAATGACATAAATATAGTTGTCTTTGAAAACGGGCAGCTGGTGCACTAAAAGATGATCGGTTTCATTTATAAAATTATTTGCCATAAAGTACCTAATTAATTTCTACCATTATAAAACACATATCATCGACAATTGATTCTCGGCCCTTTAGTTCATTAATCGAATTAACCATATTTTCCCCCGCCGCCTTTAAGGGAATGTCTAAATTTTGTTTAATGGTCTTTATCCATCGGCGTTCTCCAATAGGCTGACCACTTTCTGTCGGTTGTTCATAAATGCCATCTGTTGAAAGGATAATGCGATCTCCTTTATTCAGCTGCACCTGAGCATTGCCAAAAGTTCCATTCTGATCGCCCAATGCGGAACTTAATTCCGAAAAAGAATTAAACTCCCCGGTTTTGCTGAATATATATACTTCAGTTCCAGCCGCAAACCAAAGATTCGCCGTCATTGTCTTCAAATCGATATCAACGATGTTCATCGTCATCCAGTATTCATCTTTTGCCAAATCAAAAAGTTGATCATTTAAAGTCTTTAACAAATCATAGTTGGAATTCAGATTGCTTTTTGTTAAAAGACGTAAAGTTCCTGCCACCGCCGCCGTAATCATCGCCGGACCAGCACCATGTCCGGTTACGTCGCCTAAGAAAACTTGAAAGTGGTCTGGTTTGTCTTTGTTAAACCACCACCAGTCACCACCGGCAATACTAGCAGGCTGATAATAGGAAACCATTTGCATTCGATCCATAGAAAATTCATTTTCAGCTGGCAATAATAGTTTCTGTACCGCAGCTGTCAGTTCTAAATCCTTTTGCAAATTTCCCTTTTCAATTTCCAAATTCGCCAATTTTGTAATTTGCAAAATACTGCCAATATGTGCAGTTAGCGCCTGAAGAAAATTTCCATCTTCATTACGGTAAAATTTATTTTCAACCCGGTTATCTAGATAAAGTACTCCCAAAACAACATCACCTAACATAACTGGCGCAGCCATCATACTAAGGAGATTTTTGGCAACTACACTATGAGCGCCTAACAGAACCCCTTCTTCGGTATTGGCCGCTACAATTGTTGTTTTACTGGTTACCACCTTGGTCAGAATGGTTCGACTAAAGGATTCGGGTTGGATCAAGTCATTGCGTTTTGCATCTCGACCCAAATTAAATTGCATAGTTCCGGTTCCGTCCAATA
Organism: Pseudobdellovibrionaceae bacterium; assembly: GCA_043750675.1. Taxonomy (GTDB): domain Bacteria; phylum Bdellovibrionota; class Bdellovibrionia; order Bdellovibrionales; family Bdellovibrionaceae; genus JAYSSX01. The sequence goes on from JAYVAZ010000141.1 coordinate 1,289, forward strand.
GAAATAACAATGAACGTTCCGCCTGAAACAGTGAATTAACTTTGTCTAAAAGTGCGCGGGATTGTTGGATAGGGTCCAAAGAACTAAACGTAACTAAACTAACTTCAGTTAAGGTCTTTGCCACCTTTTCGAAATCGATCTTTTTATCTTGCGAATCTTTAAAGGTAGATAGCTGTCCAAGATCACGCAATACTTCCTCAGCAAGGGAAATCAACTGCAATGCGCCTAAGTCTACAAATTTCTTATGTGCTCTTTTAATAAAAACTTGGCTTTCGGCATCGGAGGTTTCATATAAAATTCCGCCCCAATCCAATTCCGCCATCGCCAAGTCCAAAGGCCTTTCCTGTTCACTAAATTTTTGAAACGCTGCTGTAAATGCCTTTTTTGCTTTTGCAAATTCGCCAATTCGATAAAGGTAAATTCCTTTTAGTCTTAGAACATGACCAAATTCCCGGAAGTTGATTTCGATTTTTTCGGCTGTGCTTAAATATTTTAACAATGTGGATATTTCGGTGGATTCAGATTTCAACATTTGAAGAAATAATACCTTATCCTTTAAATAGGACTCCACATAACCAAGATAGGCCTCTTGAATATAAGCCTTAAAAAAAGCCCCTCCACTTTCCTCATTCAACTTTATTGCCTTGGAAAAATGCTGCCTGGCTTCCTTATACTGTCTGCGATGCAGACGAGAAAACCCAGCCACCTTTAGGGCCTGAAACATATCAAACTTTAAAGAAAATTTTTCAGCAACTTCAGTGGAGGTATTTAGAAATTTTTCGGCCTCCTGAACCTT
>JAYVAZ010000142.1:0-5470 GCA_043750675.1 Pseudobdellovibrionaceae bacterium
TGCGACTGACAACTTTGCATCCCTGTGTAGTTTATAGCGTAGACATTTTCCTTTTCCGCTGAGATTGAGGTCCAGCACCTTGTTTGAACTTTTAATTGAAGTTCCTTTGAAGGTGAAAACCCATCTAGCACAATTAACTTTATCCTCTGTGCGTTTTTAACTTGCGTTGATATTTGGATTGCTAAAGCAGAACCGGAAGAATGCCCGACCAGAATAAACTCCTTTAAGGGATTGGCATTGATATCTTTTACATAGGCATTAATTTGGCCTTGGCCATCTTTGAGTGCCGAGGATAATGAATAGTCCTTGGAAGGATAGGTGACCCCAACGTACGAAAATTCTTCGTTAAGCAACGGAATTAAACGGGCTCCATTTTCCCAATCGCGCATCTGCGCATCTGTTGAACCATGACCGGCAAAAAAGAGAACTGTAGCCGTGTCAGCGCTAGCAAACCGAACAAAGAATAACAAAAAAATGAATAAGACTTGGCTGCAGATATTTCCAATTAAGGGATTCATTTTTTTATATTCTCAGGGATTTTGGCCTTTGTAAATATACTTGGGCAGACCAAAGTCTCCACTGAATCGAGATGAACAAAAGACGGAACGATATCGTCTCATTTTTGAACATCCTTGTGCCAATTCGTTAGATTTTAAAGTGCCCATTTTAGTGAATACTTATATTAAGCATAAATACTTCTTCCAATTCTAATTTTTATGGAATCATAGGGCAGGAAAAAACTGTACCGGTAAGATTATTTCCGACAGCATCGACAGATTCCATTCGAATATAGTTACCACCCATATCAGCACCTTTATTTTTTAGCTTGTTTCTCATGGAGGTTTCGAAATCGGGGCCATAAGCAGAGGCACTTGCAACTCCAATTTCTTTACAATTATCTGGAGGATCGCCTTTCATCAGCTTTACATTGTTTGCGTTATTATTTACGGGAGTCGTTCCACAACCAAAAATAACAAAAGAAATAAATCCAAAAACGATTAGTTTAGTCAAAAATTTATCCAATCTGTTCATTCTGTTTAAAATCGTACTATTATTGGATAAGGATACACAAGTTAAGTTTGGTAAGGCACTGATTGGCGGGGCAAGTGGGACGAGTTTAGAACTTTTTGCTGGGAGTCATCTTTCGCCGGGTTAACTTAATGCGAATGTTGATGATGAATATCTGGGAAATGCGCATGTTTGTGGGTCATTTTTTTGTGTGCGTGATAATGACTGTGTACTTCGCCTTCTGGATCACTTTCAATATGAGCATGCTGATGATGTTCATCATGAATATGCTCATGCGAATGACCCAATTCTTCGTGAGTGTGTTCATGTCCATGATCCTCGGATAAATGAAACCAAACTCCGCCAGCCATTAAAACTAAGGCAATGGCAAAAGGAATAGTCATAGACTCGTTCAAAAAAATAATGGACACCAGTGAACCAATAAATGGTGCCGTGGAAAAAATAGCTCCTGTTCGAGCCGTTCCAATACGCCCAAGTGAAGTTATAAACGCAACCAGACTAATCCCAATCCCAAAAAAGCCCAAAACACTGGTTTGCCAAATTTCTGCTCCCCAGAGTAGCCTTTCCCCGACTAGGTATCCTAAAAACAAATTCATTCCGCCTGCTATAATCCCTTTGAATGTGGCGATGAGTGTGGGATCAAGGTGAGAAATACTTCGTGTGACATTGTTGTCTATACCCCAGGAAAGGCACGCTAGGCTGATTAAACCAAAACCCAATGGAGTGTCTATTCCAACCGCCAATTGTGAATTCAAAGATAGCGCCAAACAACCTAAGACTATTAAAACCATGCCGTAGGCAATTTTCTTTTCAAAATGTTCTTTAAATATAAACCAAGCGATCAGTGCTGTGGACACCGCTTCTAAGTTAAGCAGCAGCGAGGCAGTAGAACCACTGATTCGTGAGATTCCATAAGTCAAAAAAGCAGGACCAAGAATTCCACCAAACAAGGTTGCTGCCGCAAACCATTTCAAATCTTTTTTCTGAACTTGTCGTAAAGAACTTTTCAGTTCTTTCTTAAGCAGGAGCACCAAAAATAATCCCAAGCCCGCCGCAAAATACATAATTCCAGCCATACTTTGAGGCGGCAGATCTTTGATAAGAAATTTTGTGCCCGGGGCAACACAGCCAAAAAATAAAGCCGCTGCCAACGCTGCCCGGTAATTTTTAAAAGCAAAAAGCAAGCGACCGCTCATCTTTTCCTTTTTGAAGTCAGATTGAAAATCACTCCCGCTAATAAAAGGACACCCAACACGGTAATTATGGGCCACATATGTTCGAGTTCCCCACCGATGCTATGTGTGTGATCAGGACCTTCTCCGGCTTTCGCAGCAACGGCAAAATACAAATAAAATAACATATTCATGTATTATTCTCCAGTGTAGTTCGCGCCGTTAAGGTAACCATTGCTTGTAATAAAAACATACAGTTTTTGCTTTGATTTATCGGTGGGTTTTGAATCAAGTAAAGTGACAACCCATTCTTTGGCCTTTGCGAATTGTTTTTGTTCAACTTGGTCTATTTTTGCCGCTGTCCAGCTGGTGTTTATTTGGCCGGCTTTAGATAGAATTTCAACTGCAAGTGGTGCTGCATTTTCAATTTCCACCTTTGTACATTCCTTGGTTGCACATTTTGCAACTTTGGGTGCACGATCGCCATGGGCGAGAACTAAATTTGGTGCCAGTGTCGTAGCCAGAATAAAAATCATTTTTTTCATACAAATCTCCTTTTTGTTTTAGTGTGAATTCATGTTTTCTTGTTCCATATCTTGATGGACATGCGAGTGATCATCTTTATTCAACGGAAAATCGTCCGGACTATGTGTATGCATAAAGCCATGCATCTGCATCAGAAACAGCAGAACTCCGCCTGCGATCAAACCTACGTTGGCCGCGAATGAAAATTTAATGAAGCTTGCCGATTTTCGCCAGCCAGTAAGAAAAACAAGCATCACTGTCAATGCGGCAATCTGACCTACTTCGACTCCCAAGTTAAAAGATAGGATTCGGAACAGCATTGCCATTTTGTCTTCACCAAGTGGCAACTGCTGAAGTCTGGTAGACAGTCCAAAACCATGAATTAATCCGAATAGAAAAACCATTCTAAGCAATGTCGGAGGCTCCCACTGAAAATATTTTTTGAATCCATCAATGTTTTCAAACCCTTTGTACATCACGCTGATCGCAATAACTGCATCAATTAAATAGTAATTTGCCGTTATCTTAAAGAACGTGGCAAAAATAAGAGTGATACAGTGTCCGATTGTAAACACACTAATAAATTTAACGATGTCTTTGAAATTCGTAAGAAAAAAGATGACGCCAAAAATGAATAACAAGTGGTCATATCCCGTCAGCATATGAGTTGCACCAAGCCATATATACTGAAAATAATTTCCATCCAGCATCGCTTTTTTGTCAGCTTCTGAAATGCCGTGGGCAAATGAAATAGCAGGTAATAGCGTAAAAAATAGCGGACTTAGTAAGCTTAGCTTTCTAAATAGGTTTTTCATAGATATTTGGTAATCTCCTTAAACTCATTCAATGTAATTTTCTGTGTTTTGCTATCGGCTTCGATCAGATGATCATCTAAACAGTGCTCGATGTGATCTTGGATCAAAATCGTCTTTGCTTTTGCGATGGCACTATTGACGCCATGAAGTTGCTGGGCGACGTTGACACAATTTTCGCCTTCTTCCAGCATAGAAATCACCTTTTTTAGGTGCCCTTCTGCTCGCTTCAGGCGATTAATTATATCCGGGTGCGTTTCGTGAATATGTTTTTTCATCACGGTAATCATATCCCCCCAGGGGGGATAGTCAAGCTGTTCGCGATGGCGGTTAGATTCTTTTTTCAGTTATTGCTCCGAAGGATCCCAAGTAAAATTAAGCTGAAGAGTCCGACAGTTCTGGTCACGTTTTGCTCACTTAAAAAATATCCTTGAAATTACCTGTGAATTTAGTGGCGGTGCAAATGGATCGAGTTTAGAGCTTATTTGCGTTTTTGCGAAAGCTTCAACTTTTTATATTCTTGAAGAAACTGCTCAAATTTTATAGATTCACCTTCTTTTAAAGCCCATCTCTTTATTTTATCAAGGTTTATCGGATGCTTTTCACAGACCCACAATGCGTGGATTAAACTGCGACGATCATTCCAGTGAAACCATGCTGCCAAGCGATCCATCACACACTGAGTTGGTGAAAACATGGTAATTGTCGTATTTTTGACTTTTATTTTTCCTTCGGGTTTTACCGGGATCTGATCTCCGATCGCGACAGGACCCGTTGGGAACTCGACATATAATTCTGTTTTTGGATGAGTGAAATAGCGTCCCTCTTTTAGAAATCCCAACTCCGCCAATGCGATGGCAATAGCTTCGTGCGAGTAGGGCGAAATAAAATCTAAATCATGCGATGAATGTCTTTCATTTGTATAAATTGAAACACAGGCCCCACCCACTAATACACAAGAAATACCATGCTTTCCAAGTTGATCGACTACGGTCGCTGCGAATTGTTTGCGATTCATGGATTTTGTAATCTTCATAAATATTTATTTTTCTTGCGTGGCCGCTGACGCTTCATGAAGTATTTTTCTTGTTGATCTAGGGGAATATTAGAGAGTGCTTTTTGCAAGAAAGCATTTAATTCCTTTGCCAGATACCAAGATTTATTAAAGGTATAGATTCGTGATCGTCCTTTTTCTTGTCCGTAAAGTATATCGGCATGTTCCAGCTTTATAAGCGTCCGTGACACTTGGGTTTTACTAATTTTAAAGGTATTTGCTATCTCAAGGGCATAACTTTCGCCCATAGCGGCTATAAAAAGCAAACATTTTTCTGTGGTCTGACTTCCAAACAGTTCTTCTAACATATAAGCTCCTAATATAGGGTAATATCGCCCTATATTAGGGAAATATCAAGTCCAGACGTGTATTTTTTTTGAATCCCTAATTTAGGGTCTTATAGTCCTAATTTAGGGCGAATGGGTCAAACTTAGAACCTATCTATGGAACACTCAAATATCTGCTTCATAGAAGTGTCCACAAAAGCATCTTCAAAGGATGTGAATGAAAATCAGGATGACTTTTTTTCGAATAAAAATAGGTAATATGATTAATCTGAGTAGCTGCATCATATATATTTTCTTCTGTTACAAAAATGTGTTCGCTTGTTGTTGGATCAATATAATCGTCCATCTCACTACGAATGTTTTTTCGATTTAACAGGGTCAAACTAGGATTAAAAATATCAAATAATAACCGGCCGTCAGGTTTTAAATGATTTTTCACAGAATCTAAAAAATTCTTAAAATCTAGATTCGTTAAAATATGATGAACAGAATTATATCCCACAAATATGACATCAAATTTTTTATTTAAATTAAAATTTGTCATTTTCCCTAAATGCCAATCGATTTGCAAATTCATATTTGCTGACTTTT